>JAISWS010000212.1 GCA_031270725.1 Syntrophomonadaceae bacterium
GGGCAAACGCGGGAAGTTGCGAAATATCAGGAATATAATTTCAGGTTCAGCCGTTTCCGGCGGTTTTGCGCGCTTTACGTCAAACGGCGCAATACCTGGAAGAGGTGTTTTTAAAATTATTCCGAACGAGAGTAATATATGAATTTAATAAAAGTTTTAGTGAATATACCGCTGCCGGATGAGAGGAATTACTATGTCTATTCGGTTCCGGATAATTTGCAGAGCCAGGCGCAAGTAGGCAAGAGAGTGCTGGCGGAATGGAATAAACGGCGGCAGGAAGGCTGGATAATAGGCTGTCAGGAGAGAGCGGAGCAGGGGTATGTCCCCCGCGCGATTATTAAAATACTGGACGATGAACCGTTGCTGAGCGACGGGTTGCTGCGGTTGGCTCAGTGGACAGCTGATTATTACTGTTGCAGCGTTTTTGCGGTTATTCAAGCCATGCTGCCTCCGTTCGCGATTCAAAGAAAAGCGAAAAATTCCGTGGCTGTTACGGCCTCAGAGGAATTTGATAATGAGGATTTTTTTCTGAAACCGGTTCAGCGGCTCCCTCAAAATGGACCGTTTACGGACGCTGCGGATAACGCGGCTTTGGAATTTAGTGATTTCCATAAAAGCAGGGTGGACTGGTCTGCTTATCAATATGTTATCGGCGGCGGGTTTACTGAGTCGGCTCAGCGTTTTTTGAGGAAAAAAGCGCCCCGGCAAGCCGATATTATGGATTTGCTTGCAGCTAAGCGCAGTTTCCCGGCTGCTCAGCTGAGAAAAGATTTTTCCCCGGCGGTATTAAATAATTTACGGGAAAAAGGTTTTATAGAGCTGGAACGCATAGCTAACAGGCAGTTGGAATCCAATTTGCTGTTAAACGCGGAGCAGGAGAAGGCTTTGGAGACGCTTAACAAAGCATTGGATACCGGCAAATTTCAGGAGTTTTTGTTGTGGGGCATTACCGGAAGCGGAAAAACCGAAATCTACCTGCAGGCAGCTCAAGAGGTCATAAAAAGAGGGAAAACGGTCTTGCTTTTAGTGCCGGAAATTGCTTTGACCAGGCAGTTGGTGGAGCTTTTTACCGCCCGTCTGAACCATGTGGCGGTGTTGCATAGTCAAATAAAAACTATCCAGCGGGATGACCGGTGGCGTTATATAAAAGAAGGCGGCGCCAAGGTGGTTATGGGAACCAGAATGGCAGTTTTCGCGCCTGTTGACAATTTAGGGCTGGTAATTGTTGATGAAGAACAGGAGAATACTTTCAAACAGGAGCAAAACCCGCGTTATAACGCCAGAGAGGTTGCCAGAAAAAGGGCGGAAACAGCAAACGCGCTTTTCATAACCGGAAGCGCCACTCCTTCCCTGGAGACATATCATAATATGCGTGATAAACCCCAGAATGTATTAAAAATGTATCATAGAGCCACTAATTCCGCTTTGGCGGAAGTGGAAACGGAAGATATGAGGAAAGTTTTTAATTCAGGTAATGCGGATATTATATCGCCGAAATTACGGAAAAATATAGAGCTTAATCTGGAGAAAGGCGAGCAAAGTATACTGTTTGTTCACAGAAGAGGATATTCTCCTATGACTATTTGCAGGAAATGTGGTAATATAGCTAAATGTAAGAGATGTTCCGTGGCTTTGGCTTATCATCAGGATCAGAAGGCAAATGTTTGTCATTACTGCAATTTTCAATCTCCGCCTCTGAAGCAATGTCCTGAATGTGGCAGCGTCCATCTGCAGCAGTTGGGTTACGGAACTCAGAAAGTAGAGGAAACGGTTCGCAAAATGTTTCCGTCCGGCAGGGTAGCCCGCCTGGATGTTGATATCAGCAAAACCAGAGGATGGCAGCAAAATGTTTTGGAGAAAATGAAAAACGGGCAAATCGATATTTTGATTGGGACGCAGATGGTGACTAAAGGGTTAAATTTTCCTAATGTTTCTTTAGTAGGTATAATAGATGCGGACGGAATTTTAAATCTGCCTGATTTTCGGGCTGGCGAAAGATGTTTTCAGCTTATTGTACAAGCGGCGGGCAGAGCAGGTAGAGGAGACAAGCCGGGCCGGGTAGTCATACAAACGTACAATCCTGATCACTATATTATTCAAATGGCGGCGCGGCAGGATTATATTTTATTTGCGGAAAGGGAACTGATTCAGCGTAAAGTTTTGCAATACCCTCCTTTTAATAATTTGCTCCGGGTGGTTTTAAGCGCTGAAAATGAAAGCTGGGTTTTAAAAGAGGCGCGGTTGATGAGTGAGCGTATTGAAGCCTACGTCGATGCCAGCGAAGAATTTGTTCAGGTTTTAGGCCCGGCGCCGTGTCCTATAGAGCGGATTAACAAAAGGCACCGTTATCAAATATTTGTGAAATCGCCTAACGCCGTATTGCTGTCAAGTATCGGCAGACATATATTGAAAGAAAAGAAAAAATACACGGCCCGTATCGAAGTGGATATGGATCCGGTTATGACTATGTAGGGAGAGAAACAAATGTCAGTTTATAAAATTATTACCATACCTGATAAGATATTGCGGGAGAAAGCCGTACCGGTTAAATCAATTAATAATGGGGTATTAAGGTTGATTGACAATATGATTGATACCATGTATGATTTTGATGGTGTAGGTTTGGCCGCTCCGCAAATCGGGGTAAAGAAACGCATCATTGTACTTGATCCGGGTGATAATCTTATTTCTATAATAAATCCGGAGATTATAAGCCGCGAAGGAGCAGTAACGGCTAATGAGGGCTGCCTTAGCATACCGGATATTGACGGCTTGGTGGAAAGGGCGGAACGGATCAAGGTAAAAGGGCTCAATAAAAACGGCGAAGAAGTTTTTTATGACGCGCAGGGAGCGTTAGCCCGTGTTTTTCAGCATGAGATAGACCATCTGGACGGAATATTGTTTACTGATCTGGCTGAAAATGTAAGAAAAGCCAGGATTGACATATGAGGTACAAAACTTGTTGAAAGTTATTTTCATGGGAACTTCGGAATTTGCTCTGCCGGCTCTGACCAGTTTAATAGCATCGCCCCATAAAGTGGAAGCGGTTGTTACTCAACCGGACCGGCCAAGAGGAAGAGGCAAGAAAATGCAGCCTACTTTGGTTAAAAAACTTGCTTTGGAAAAAAGTTTGCCGGTTTTTCAATTTGAAAAAATAAAGGAGCCGGCCGCCGTTGAGCAAATATCGTCGCTGGCTCCGGATTTGATTGTGGTAGTAGCTTACGGCCAGATGATACCGGAAAGCATATTGGGATTACCGCTTTACGGATGTGTAAATGTCCACGCGTCCCTGTTGCCGAAATATCGCGGAGCCGCGCCGGTGCAGAGAGCTTTGACAGCAGGTGAGCTTTATACAGGGGTTACTATAATGATGATGGACGCCGGCTTGGATACCGGAGATATACTGATGCAGGAACGGCTTATGATAGAACAGGATATTAATCATGGAGAGCTGGAAAGCGCTTTAGCGGACATGGGAGGCAAGCTTTTGCTGCGCACGATAGAAAGTATGATATCGGGGTCGCTGCATCCGGTAAGACAAGGGCCGGCCGCAGATGATTACGCGCGTATGATAACCAGGGAAGATGAAAAGATCAACTGGAATTTGCCGGCTGCAACAATTCACAACCAGATACGGGCTTTGAGCCCCGCTCCGGGAGCTTATACAGTTTTGGACGGAGTCAATGTAAAAATATTCAAGACCAGGGTAAGCAGGAGAGAAAATCATGTAAATGCCTCTTCAGGGCAATTTATAGAAAAAACGGACGAAGGGCTGTTGATTCAGACCGGAGACGGCTGTTTGGAGATACTGGAAATACAAAAGGCAGGTAAAAGAAAAATGAAAGCTTTGGAGTTCTGGTTGGGCATGAGAATGGAAACAGGGACGTTCGGGGATGCTTGAATGATGGATTTAACACGTTTCCGCCTCATCTCAAAAGAGGAAAAATATGAAGACTTCTAAAAGAATATACATAGGGCTGCTGGGTTTGAGTTTGTTTTTAGTAATGCTGGTTATTGTGCTGGGATACTATTTGGTTGCCCACCGCTATCTATTTGTCAATAAAATCCTTTTAATTGTGGGAATTGTGTTCATGGCGGGGGCTGTTTTGCTGTTCAGCTTCGGAATTATCGCTTTAGTATTGATGATAAAACAATCACGCAATATTCCCGCTTTGGATCATTTGGTGAAATTGGTCAATGAGGTTTTGTTTCCTTTAACTTTAGTAACCGGAAAAATCTTCGGCATCAAAAGAGAAAGAATATTGAAATCATTTATTGAGGTTAATAATCATATAGTGGGGTTAAAGCGGCTGGTTATAAATAATGACCAGATAATGATTCTTTTGCCGCATTGTTTGCAAAATTCGCAATGTTGTCATAAAATAACCATGGATATTAATAATTGCCGTTCATGCGGTCAATGTAAAATTGGGGAAATTAAAAAATTTGCCGAAGATAACCATATAATACTGAAAATAGCTACCGGAGGAACCATGGCCAGGAAATATATTTCAGAAAATCGTCCCCGGGGCGTCATAGCGGTAGCTTGTGAAAGAGACCTGTCCGCAGGGATTCAGGATAGCGGAATGGTTCCCGTTGTCGGGGTTTTGAACTGTTTTACCAAAGGACCCTGTGTAGACACCGACGTTGATTTAAACTTACTGGAATCAGCTGTGTTGACCTTTAATAAAGGAGGATAATTTTTATATGACTTATTTATTGTTTATGCTGCCGGCCCTGATATTGTCTTTTTATGCTCAGAGCAAGGTTAAATCGACATTTAACCGTTATTCTCAAATCAGATGCTCCAGAGGTTATACCGGCGCGCAAGTTGCGAGTACCATTCTCAGAAATAATGGCATCGGCTCGGAAGTAAAAATAGAAAAAGCCTCAGGCAATTTAACCGACCATTACGATCCGCGCAAACATACCGTTAAACTGTCGCAATCTGTTTATGATGATCAGTCTATTGCCGCTATCGGCGTGGCGGCTCATGAAGTAGGGCATGCCATACAGCATAATCAGAGTTACGGGCCGCTGTCATTAAGACATAAAATAGTGCCTTTGACTAATATTGCCTCGACCGCTTCTTTTCCTGTGATTTTTATAGGCTTTATATTGCAGTCGATGAATTTAATATTGATAGGGGTAATTCTTTTTTCCATAGTAGTGTTATTTCATTTAGTTACATTACCGGTGGAATTCAACGCTTCTAAAAGAGCTATACTTCAGCTGAGCGATATGGGCCTGGTTTCCCCTGAAGAAATGCCCGGAGTAAAAAGAGTGTTAAGCGCAGCGGCGTTTACGTATGTCGCGGCTACTTTATCGTCAGTAGCCACTTTGTTGTACTATTTAAGTTTTTTCCTGGGCAGGGATGATTCCTAGATATTGAACTTTAAGAGGTTTTATTTAAATGGAAGGGACTCATAAAAATTTCGTACAGGCATACAGAGAAGCCGGAGTCAGGCTTGTATATGAAGTAATGGAAGAAGGCGCTTTCGCTAATCTGCTGTTGAATAGATTTTTAAAATCTTCCGCTGTTGCCGTGCCGGAGCGAAGGTTATTAACAGAAATAGTAAATGGGACTATCAGGATGGTTAAGCACCTGGACGGGGTGCTTAATCTGTTTTTAACCAAGGCTGTTCATAAGCAAAACCCGTGGCTGAGGAACATTTTAAGGGTATCCGCTTATCAGCTGCTGTTCATGGATAGATTAGCGGTTTACGCTTGTGTAAATGAAGCTGTCGAATTAGGGCGCTTCTTTTGCGGTGAAAAATTAAGCGGAGTCATTAACGGAGTACTGCGTAACTTAATCCGGCATAAAGATAATATTACTTTAACAGCGGCTACCGTGCCTGAATATCTGTCGGTATATTATTCGCATCCTTTGTGGATAGTAAACTGGATGCTGGATTTGTGGCCAGAAGAACAGGTGCGGCAGATTTTAATATATAATAATCAGGCGCCGTCAGTTACCGTAAGAAATTGCAGCTTACGCAACAGCCGGGCGGAGTTGCGGGAAATGCTGCGTATGGAAGGCGTTGAGACAGAAGAAAGCCCCGCTCATCCGCGGGCGCTGAAACTAAAGCCGCTGCCGTTCAGCCTGGAGAACAGCAGGGCGTTTCAAGAGGGCCGTTTTTATATTCAAAATCCGGCTTCCATGCTAGCGGCTGATATTCTGGCGCCGCAGCCCGGAGAACATATATACGACCTCTGTTGCGGAGTAGGAGGCAAAACCACTAATTTGGCGGAATACATGGATAATGAAGGCCGGATAACGGCAGTTGACTTATATGATAATAAATTGTCTTTATTGCGGAGAAACTGCGATAGAATGAATATCGGAGTAGTAGAGACGGTGTGCGGTGATTTGCAAAAGGGTTTGGGAAGCTACTTGCCGGGAGACAGGGTTATACTCGACGCTCCGTGTTCAGGTTTAGGCGTTCTGAACCGCAGAGCGGACGCGCGCTGGAGGATAGAACCTGGAACAATAAAAGAATTGAGTGAACTTCAGCGGCAATTACTGGTTCAGGCCGCTTCCCTGGTGAAACCACGGGGGGTTTTGTTGTATTGTACCTGCACCGTGCATCCGGAGGAAAACGAAACGCAGATTGAAAATTTTCTCCGCTCGCGCGGCGATTTTCAATTAGAGGATTTTTGTGAGAGAATACCGCGTATTTATAACGAGCGGGCAGACGCGCAAAAGGGAATGTTAAAAATAATTCCCGGGCGGCTGGATACTGATGGAATGTTTTATGCTTTAATGAGGAGGGTATAAAATAAATAAATGAGCAAGTTGGAACTATTGGGGATGAACCAGGAGGAACTGGAAGATTGGGCGCTTGATTTACACGAACCGCGCTTCAGAGGAAGGCAGATATATAAATGGATTTATGCTAAAAATACCAATTCTTTTTACGAAATGAGCGACATTCCCAGAGAATTAAGAATAAAATTGGATGATATTGCTCAGATTTCTATACCCAGGGTTTTGAAACAAAAGGTTTCGGCGGATGGAACACGCAAATTTCTGATGGAGCTGGAAGATAAGAAAAGAATCGAAACCGTGCTAATTCCACAAAGTAAAGATAAAAATACCAGGTATACCATATGTATATCCAGTCAGGTAGGATGCCCTATACAATGCGAATTTTGCGCTACCGGACAAACAGGCTTCCAAAGAAACCTTCAGGCTTTTGAAATTGTAGGCCAGGTGTTAGGCTCCAGCAGGGAATTGATGCGCCGTCTGAAAAGCGGCGATTACGGATTAATTACCAATATTGTTTATATGGGCATGGGGGAACCTATGCTAAATTATGATGAAGTGTTAAAATCAATATATATATTAAATAATCCCAAGGGGGTAAATATTGGACAAAGGCGTATGACCATATCAACTGCCGGGGAAGTATCCGGGATAGAAAAACTGGCGCAGGAAAATTTACAGGTAAATCTGGCAGTTTCTTTGCATGCTGCCGATGATAAATTACGCAGTTCCTTGATGCCGATTAACAATAAGTATTCTTTGCCTCAGTTAGTGGCCGCAGTTGAAAGTTATATAAAAAAGACCAACCGGAAGGTTACATTTGAATATTTGTTGCTGGGGGAAATTAATATGAGGCCTGTTGACGCGGAGAATTTAATCAGGCTGCTGAAATCGCAGCTGGTAACTGTTAATCTGATTCCGTATAATAAAATTAACGAAGCGGCGTTTTCAGCGCCGGGTAATGCCAAAGTAAGAATGTTTTATGATAAACTTGTACATGGAGGATTAAATGTTACTGTAAGACAGGAACACGGATCTGATATTGACGCGGCTTGCGGACAGTTAGCGGCGCAAAAAAGTTCCAGGTTTTAACGGAGCTGCCATAGCTTATTTGCAGATTACAGAGGGGTTAATTAAAATGGAGTTTGCTGTTTTATCCGATCAGGGATTAGTGCGAAGTAAAAATGAAGATAATTTTTTAGCGGATGAAGTACGCGGATTGTTTATTGTCTGTGACGGGATGGGAGGACATAAAAGCGGGGAAGTAGCTTCTTCCATGGCGGTGGAATGTATCAACAAATTTTTACCTTCTTCTAATGTGGAAATAAATTTACATACACTCAATGAGGCGGTATGCGAAGCTAATAAGAAAATTTTTGATAATTCGATGAGAAATTTAGAGTTTCATGGTATGGGTACTACGGTTACGGCCGCAGTTGTCAAAGGACATGATCTTTTTATATCGCATGTGGGCGACAGCGGCCTGTTTGTTATCAGCGACGGGCGGATAAAAAAAGTAACTAATGACCATACGTTAGCTGAACAAATGGTCAGGGACAGTATATTGTCGCCCCGCGATATAGAAAGCAGCCCTTATAATCATGTTTTAACCAGAGCTTTGGGGGTGGAGGAACAGGTTAAAATTGATAATTATGAGGAACACTTAAAAGAAGGAGATATGTTCCTGCTTTGCAGTGACGGGTTAACTGATTTGTTAAGCCAGCAGGATATATTGGATTTAGCGAAACAAGAACAGTCTCTGCAAAAGATAGTACAGTCGTTAGTGTTTTTGGCTTTAGAAAGAGGCGGCAGTGATAATATTACTGTAATATTAGCGTCTATCTGATGGAGGGAAAAGCCTTGATCGGTATAAATCTTGGTGGTCGTTATGAATTGTTGGAATTAATCGGCGAAGGCGGGATGGCTGTTGTCTATAAGGCTCATTGCCAAGTGCTGGATCGTATAGTAGCCGTAAAAATACTGAAAGACGAATTTTCAAAAGACGCCGGTTTTGTGGAAAAATTCAGGACGGAAGCATTGGCGGCGGCGCAGTTGTCGCATCCCAATATAATGAGTATTTATGATGTTGGCCAGGATAACGATGTTTATTATATTGTTATGGAATATATTGAAGGAATGAATTTGAAAGAACTCATCCGTGCCGATGCTCCTTTTACTATCGCTCAGGCCATAAATGTTGCTTCCATGGTTTTGGACGGATTGCACCAGGCGCATGAGCGGGGCATTATTCACAGGGATATAAAACCTCAGAACATCATCATAACCAATGATGGAGTTGCTAAAGTAGCGGATTTTGGCATTGCTAAGGCCACTACCAAGAAAACGATAACTTTTAACGGCGACATTATCGGTTCGGTTCATTATATAGCTCCGGAACAAGCGAAAGGCGAACCTGTCAGCCGCGCTACCGACTTATATTCCACTTCTTGTATAATTTACGAAATGTTAACGGGGCGGATGCCTTTCGATGCGGAAAGCACTATTACTGTGGCTTTGAAGCATATTCATGAGCTGCCGCTGCCGCCTCATGAGATAAATCCGGATATTCCCAGGGAATTAGAAGCTATCATCATGAGGGCTATGGATAAAGATCCTGCTTTGCGTTATGGTACGGCTCAGGACATGCGCATGGCTTTGGTTGATTTTTACAGGCGCGCCTATCCTGAAGAAGAACGCTTTCGAACTGACGGGGAGAGGCTGGACATGCTTTCATTCAACGGCAATAAAAAATATCAAATTCCTGATAAAAAAAAGAAGCACAAATTGCGTAAATCCAGCGTGATTATTATTGTGTTAGCTATCGTAGGGGTTTTAAGCGGCTATTTATATTCTAATGGCGGCTTGTTTGGAGAAGAAACCGAAGTCCCTGATGTGCAGGGGCTTATTACTAAGGAAGCCGAAGAGAAGTTAAGGGATTATAATCTGAAAATGAAAGTAATATCACAAGCAAATGACAACGAAGTTGAGGAAGACCATGTTATAAGACAAGATCCGGCCCCCGAGTCCAAAGTGAAAGCCGGACGGGTAGTCGAAGTTGTTATAAGCAAAGGCAAAGAGACGATGCCTATTCCCAGTGTGGTTGGCTTGATGAGGGATGACGCTGAAAATATGATAAAAACCGCCGGCTTTAATGTAGGCGAAATATATCCGGCGTTTGATGATAAATATCCGGAAAATTCCGTTGTTTCTCAGGCACCGGACGCTACTTCCACAGCCGTCAGGGGGACGGCGGTTGATCTGAGGATAAGCAGAGGCAAAACTCCCAGTAAGGTAAAAGTCCCTAATTTGGTTAACTATCCGCTGGAAACAGCCAAAATGCTGCTGGAAAACAGTAAATTAGATTTGGGGGAAGTGACCAGGGAAGAAAACGCCGAATACGATGTGGACAGGATTTCAGGGCAAAGCATCGCGATGGATACTATGGTGGATGAAAATACTAAAATAGATATAACATTGAGTAATGGAGCGCCTAAAAAAACACAGCCTGACACTCCGGATGGTTCTGATAATACCTCAGGAAGCAACTCCGGCGATAATTCAGGTAACGGCAATAACTCTTCCAGCAACAGCAATAATCCCAGTAATAACAATAGCGGTAGCGGCAATAACGCGGCGACGAACGGCACTCAAAACTTGGGGCCGGTAATAACCAGAACTTTAGAATTCACATTGCCGGATGACAATAATAGTTATCAAGTGCAAATTAAAGTAAAAGACGCCCAAGGAGAAAAGGTTATGTATAATCAGCAGCGCAAAGGCGGAGATTTAGTGGCGGTCGCGGTGAGTTTTTATAAATCATGCAACGCTGAAGTAACACTAAATGGCATATTTTACAAAAGTTTTCAGCTACAGTAGGCTGATGTTTTATTACGCGCGGGGGTAGTATGCAAGGTGATAAAGTAGTTGGTACGATTTTGAAAAAATATAGCAGTTTCTATTATGTGCAGGATGAAAATAATCAGGTATATGAATGTAGATTGCGCGGCAGGATAAAAACCCTGGCTACAAGCGGGGATCGGGTGGAGATAACATTAATAAGGCCGGGAGCCGGGGTGCTGGAAAGAATCCTGCCGCGCAAAAATCAGTTATACAGGCCCCGGATTGCTAACGTAGGTTTGATGATTATCGTTTTTGCTTGTGATAAGCCTTCTCCCAATATTTTGTTGCTGGACAGATTATTGCTGTTAACCTATTCAGTGCCGTTAAAATGCTGTATAGTGCTGAATAAAGGCGATTTGGAACCGAGTAAATCTGCTTCGCAAATTAAGGATTATTATGGAGCGAACGGATTTGAATTAATCATAACATCCGGTTTGACCGGTGCCGGTATCGGGGAATTATCACAATTGATGAAAGGGCAGATATCTGTTTTTACAGGGCCTTCTGGAGTTGGCAAGTCAACTTTGATCAATAAGCTGATTCCGGATCGCAAAGAAAAGCTGAAAACACAAGCCATAAGCGAAAAGATAGGGCGCGGGCGCCATACTACCAGGCATGTGGAACTATTTTCTTTGCCTAACGGAGGCTGGGTGGCTGATACTCCGGGTTTCAGCAATCTTGATTTACCAAAAATGAAAAGCAAAGATTTATCCGGATTATATCGGGATTTTGAATATTACAGACAAGAATGCCAATTTGCGGATTGCTGCCATGATAAAGAAAAAAATTGTAGCGTCAAAGAAGCGGTAACGGAAGGAAAAATCGCTTACTTCCGGTATGAAAATTATTTGAGTTTGCTGAATGAGCTGCGGGAAAGTGAGAAATATTAATATGATAATAGCTCCTTCTATACTGGCGGCTAATTTTGGAAATTTAAAGGAAGATATACAAAGAGCGGAAGCGGCCGGAGCGGATTGGCTCCACGCCGATATTATGGACGGACATTTTGTTCCGAACTTAACTTTTGGCCCGCAGGTTTTGGCTGATGTCAGAAAAAATACCTGCTTGTTTCTGGACGTACACTTGATGATAGAAAAGCCGGAATTATTCATTCCGGAATTTATAAAAGCCGGCGCGGATATGATAACGGTGCATGAAGAAACTTGCCCTCATCTGCACAGGACGGTAAATATGATAAAAGAGCAGGGGGTTAAAGCTGGAGTAGCGTTAAATCCGGCGACTTCCTGGCATAATTTGCAATATATAGTGCGTGACCTGGATTTAGTGCTTTTTATGACGGTTAATCCCGGTTTTGGCGGTCAAAAATTTATTCCAGCGGTTTTGAATAAAATAAAAGCATTTAAAACCATGCTGGAAAAAACCGAAAAAAAGCTTTTTTTGCAGGCGGACGGCGGCATTAATGATGAAACAGGGCGTTTAGCCGCTGAAGCCGGCTGCAGTGTTTTAGTAGCCGGTTCTTACCTGTTTAACGCGGAAGACATGCCGGAAGCTGTAAAAAGTCTGCGTAATTAGATTGCTGTTGACAGGGAAAAAGGAAGATGCTACTATAACAACAACTTAATAATCAAAACTTTCTTCGGGGATGGGTGAAATTCCTTATCGGCGGTAAAGCCCGCGAGCCTTTGGCAGGATTCGGTGAAATTCCG
>JAISWS010000028.1 GCA_031270725.1 Syntrophomonadaceae bacterium
TGAATTCAAATCTTCTCTCTCTAATATTTTATTCATCTTCTCACTCCCACTGATTCTCTATCTTTTAGGTTTTTTGCCGTATGTAAACAAAATGCTATCCGCGAAGCGCACACAAAACAATTAATACTATTCAGTTAAAACGCGGATCATGCCCTTTAAACACGCCGGATACTCTAGAAGGCGCAGGAACATATGTCCGTGGCTAAAGAAAATAGTATATATTAATGATCCGGTGATTATAAAATATCCGCTCATGTCTTCTTAAATCTCAAACAACTTTCAGGCTGGTTTACAAATACCCTATATTTTCACGCCCGCAACCTATCTGGCCGCTCTATCCTATCCGCCGTAAACTATAACATATCCAGCGGGAAAATTCGCCGCTGGATAGATTTTAACCGAGCATTTATCCCGCCATCTTAAAATACAGGATACTTTGCCATATTATTGTGAACATCTAATAATTTCCGCCGCGCATCTTCTGCACACCGTCAGTTATCAAAGGCCCTCCTTATATTAAAAATCAAAAACTATATCCCATATAATAACATTTTCAATAAAGCCGCAAGCCTTTTGGCAATTAATTTTAGTCTTCAAAAAATTCTTTAGTTATCTCAACGGTAACTTTATCATCGGAACGGAGGCGCTGATCCAAGCTATAGATTTTTACCAGTTCATAATCAAAGAAATATTGTCCAGTATAAATTTTGCCCTGGTAAAAACGCTTGTCATGCTCCAGTGAACTGCCCTTTAAAGCGTCAGCGGCCACAGCCATTTGTTTCAGCCATTGCCATGCTATAGTAATAATGCTCATAAATTCCAAATATAATACAGAATCGGCCAGAAATGCTTCTCTGCTGATTGTATTCTTCTTTTGGGACAGAGCTTCCGTTAAGTCTTTCATCAAAGCTATCGCTTTGTTTAACGCATCAGCATATTTAGCCAGCTCAGGTTTTTTAGCGGCCTCATTGATAGTGTCCGCGACTTCCGCCTGGAACAGCTCGTAAGCTTTGCCGTTTTTCATGCTGATTTTGCGGCCCAGCAAATCTTGCCCGTGCATACAGGTAGTACCTTCATGTATAGCATCAATGCGGATATCCCGATAATACTGTTCTACCGGAAAATCACCGCAATATCCGTATCCTCCCAGGATCTGTATCGCGGCACTGGCAGATAAAATACCCATTTCGGAAGGATAGGTTTTTAAAATGGGAATCAGGAAATCGATTAATAAAGAATATTTTTCTTTATCGTCAGCTACCAATTCCAAATCCTGATACAAAGAAACTAACAGTGCCAAGGACAGGGACCCTTCTGTTACAGCTTTTTGGAACAGCAGCATTCTCTTAATATCTGCGTGTTCGATCAACGGCACCATCGGCTGGGTAGGATCTTTATCATCCAAATGGCGTCCTTGACGGCGTTGCTGAGCGTATTCCAAAGAAGCGTAATAAGCGGCGGAAATTTTACCGATAGCTCCCACTCCCACTCCAATACGTTCTTCATTCATCATCATAAACATCTGTGCCAATCCCTTGCCCGGTTCTCCTACCAGATAACCGTGACAATCTTTGCCCTCGCCCATAATCAGTTGACATATCGGGGAGCCCCTGTATCCTAATTTATGTTCAATACCTCCGCAATAAATGTCATTGTATTCAAAATCCCCGCTCTCAGTAAAACGCTTCTGCGGAACAATAAACAAAGAAATTCCAGGTACGCCGGCCGGCGCCCCTTTTATACGAGCCAGCATGAGATTGATGACATTATCTACTACGTCGCTGCTGGCGGCGGAAATAAATATTTTTTTACCGCTTATTAAATAGTACCCTTTGTCAGTAGGTTCAGCTGAAGTGGTGAGATCTCCTAAAGAACTTCCCACGTCCGGTTCCGTCAAAGCCATGGTGCCCTGCCATTCGCCGCCGTACATTTTGGGTAAATATTTTTCTTTCATTTCATCAGTACCGAAAGAATAAATAAGATTGGCAGCCCCTGCTGTCAGTAAAGGGTATACATGCATGGAATAGTTAGCAGAACTGAATAAAATATTAGCTGCCTGCCGTACCGTCATAGGCAGTTGCTGCCCTTCGTATTCATAAGGCTTATCAGCCTGGATCCAACCGCCCTGCCCGATTTCTTTCAAAAAGTCTTTGACTGCGTGGTGGACATAAACCTGACCATCTTCCCAGCGCGGATACTGTTCATCCATTTCTTTAAGATAAGGATACATGAGATCAGTACTGATTTTCATAGCCGTATCCAAAACCATTTTAAAAGTATCGGAGCTGTGGTCTTCAAAATATCCATATTGGTTTAAAGATTCAACATTTAATACTTCATTCAATACAAAGTCCAAATTCCTTCTGCTTACAAATGTCTCGGCCATAATCATTCTCCTTTTGTTGTTTATTAAGTAACTGATTTTTTATCAATTTCCAATAACCACAATATCACATTTTTAAACATTCAGCATACACAACCGCAATGTTCGATATCGCTGTCCATACCAGAGTTTTTAAAAATGCAAATTCGCTATAATTTCGCTGTTAGCACCTGACTTCTACCCCTCCTTAGCGATTTATACTATTTTAACGCAATTATTTGCCATTTTCACAAAACCGTAACTCATTTGTTTGGCCTGCCGCACAGCATCATATCTATGCGCCCACGCGATTAACCCTGTATCATTATGCTTCACTAGCTGGCGCAGTTATGTTTCATTATGAAACATAACAGTTGATTTTCCATATCAGGCTCAGCATCTTATACAATTTACCGGCAGACATTACAATATGTTTGAAAATTCAAGCGCTGTTGATTATGATTAACATTTAAATCATTATCGTGCATTCGCCTGTGGTGACCAGCTTAGCGTCCTGGTTGTAACACTCCGTTTTTAAACGCAACATCCTTTTAGCGTCTATTTTTTCTATAACCTCAACCCGAGCGGTAATGGTGTCGTTAATCTTTACCGGAGACTTAAACTGTAAAGTTTGTCCCAGATATATCGTTCCCGGCCCCGGCAATTTTGTTCCCAATACCGTAGATATAAATCCAGCCGACAACATACCATGAGCGATCCGTTCCTTGAAAAACGATTTTTCGGCAAATTCCTTGTCCACATGTACCGGGTTAAAATCTCCTGTCACTCCCGCGAATAAAACGATATCCGCTTCCACGACCGTCTTGGTAAAAGAGGCTTGATCGCCAATATGGATATCTTCATACGCCTTCTTGTCCAATATGTTCACTCCTTTTTATATGTTAAGTATTCGTTCATAAAATATGGATGCAAAAAGCATGCCATCATGCGCAACACTGCATCAGTTAAAATTTTCAGTCTGAAAATAACCGGCTATGGTAACTAAGATAAAACGCTACTGGCAATAATAATTTCCTGTAAATGAAGAACCCCTTCGATTTGTGGCCCCATAGCCGCGTCACGGTAAATTCTTGAAGCGGCGTATTCTTCCATTAAACCGTAAGAGCCGTGTATATCCAAACAGAGTCTGGCGGCTTCCTGAGCGTTGCGGGCTACTGTAAACTTAGCCAGCGCCGCTTCTTTGGCAAAATTTTTATAATCATTGTTATTAGCAGCCAAAAATCCCAACCGATAAGTTAACCAGCGCGAAGACTCATATAAAGCGCATAATTCAGCTACCTTAAGCTGTATGGCTTGAAACTTGGCGATAGGTTCCCCGCGGTGTGTCTTCTCTTTAGCGTATTTGACCCCTTCCTCCAAAGCCGCTAAGGTCGTACCCAAAGCTATGGAATTCATGCCTATTTTACCATACGCCATCCCGTACTGGAGAATAGGGTACCCGTTTCCCAATTGGCCCAGAACATTTTCCGCCGGAATTTTTACGTCCTTGAGATATATATCTACCAGATCCCCTCCATGCCATCCTAATTTTTTCCAAGGCTCTGAAACGGAATAACCGGAACATTTTTTTTCAACTATAAAAGCTGTTGGTTTTTTGCTCTCGGAATCCAAGGCAAAAAGAACCAAAGGGCCTGGATAGCTGGCATTGGAAATAAACCTTTTAGCCCCGTTCAAAACATAGCCGCCGCCGTCTTTTACGGCTACCGTTGTGAGCTGTTTGGGATCGGAGCCAGTCGCCGATTCGGTAAAAGCAAACGAAGCAATATGTTCCCCCCTGGCCGTTTTGGACAAATACTTAGCCTTTTGTTCTTCCGTCCCAAAATTTATAATCGAACTCAAAGCTAAATTATGGGCTGATATAATAAAAGCCGGCCCGCAAGCAACCCGGGCTATTTGTTCCAAAGCAAGCACGTAACTAATATATCCGGCCCCGGCCCCTCCAAACTGTTCGGGTATAATCATAGCGAACATATCCAAATCAGCTAATCCGGAAATTATTTCTTCAAAAGTACGGTTTTCCTTTTCCATTCTTTCTACGTGAGGCTGGATAGATTGATTAGAAAAATCACGCGCCATTTTTTGAATAAGCAATTCTTCCTTGGTAAGGGTGAAATCCATAAAAAATCTCCTCGTATAATGTATTTACGGTGTTTTTATGCAAGGACACCGCATAAACCTTGAATCCCCACAAGCCATGTGGGATAATGGGTTTCTCGCAGGCGGAGGGCGCACAAACTCT
>JAISWS010000044.1 GCA_031270725.1 Syntrophomonadaceae bacterium
TGAAATTCGCAAATTTTTTGTATAAAAATTCAAAAACATTGCCGTAAAGGCCGCAACTTTGTATTTCTATACACGAAAAACGGTTAAAAATTCATTTTTTCAACTTATTGGACATCTCCTGCAAGGTATGAATTGCTTCGGGACTGTTGCAATCGCCTGCGGATCCTATGCGGTAAGGGAAATTTCATACGAGACCCTTTTGAAAAGTTTTTGAGACAAGGCCCAGAAGTTGTCCGGCAAGTTTATTAATATCGGTACAGGAAACCACGGCGGGATAAATCTGTTTTAGTTGTCTGTAACAATTATCCTGGCCCATATCATCAATCGCAATGGCTATAATCGGAGTTCCCCGGCGGATTATTTTCTTTGCGGCGTCCGCCGTGTCTTTTATTGATATGGGCGGCGTATAGTCTATGCTCTCATGGCAGCCGTGCGCCGGCACGCCGTCGGAAATTATAACGATTATTTTATATTCGCAAGAACTTTCAGTATTGATGTATTTCTCGGCCCAGAAAAGCGAAAGTCCCTCCCGCGTGCCTTCACGGGCGGCAAGCGTTAATAAATTGTATTTTTCGTCCGCTTTAGAATTGAAACTTACAAAAATAGTATGCGTGACCAGGGGTTCCCCGTATACCGCCCGGTGCTCAACTATGGCATGTTGTATGTCATGGAATTTCAGTATTTCGTGGATTATCACGGAGGTTTCCATGGCCCCCTTTTGACGGCTGCCACCCATTGACCCCGAACCATCAATCAGAAAAAGAAAACCCGCATCGGGCACCGAAATTGAAATCGAATTTCTGTGCCAATAACGCTTCTTTACATCCGATAAATATTTTGAGGAAATTCCGCTTCCGAATAATTTTTTCTCCTCTTTTTCTTCGGCAGAGCCTTTCAATATATGGCCCAAACGATAAATATGGGAATTAATTGAAAGCCTGTACTTATTTACCGTATTCTGATAAGCCTTTCTAAGGGTGCGCATGATTTTTGGGTTTGTTACTTCGATTTTTATATTCCGGTGGAGATTCGAGCAATCAAAATCACCGCCGGTAAATATTTCCGTACGGGCTTCATCTTCCGGGGTGGTTTGCGCTGCATGTTTCTCTTTTATGAATCGCAGTATTTCGGAATTCATTTTATCTTTAACAGACTCACGCGGAACAGGTATGCCGTCCGCATCCGTAAATAATCTGCGGGTAATAACCGCGTCTTTACCCCTGCTGGAATTGCTGCCAATAGAGGCGCTTTCGGGAGCATGGCTTTTCATGCCGTGCAACTTTGATTCAAGCCGGGAAGCCTCAAGGGTAGCCTCTTGCGGGATAAGGGGTTCGACAATATCAAATATGCGCCGCGTATATTCAAAGCGTGTATCGGCAACGCCGCACACAGCGGCATCGGAAAATAAGCGCCTGGTTTTTTCTACATAGCCGCGCACCTCAAGGTTTGGTTCGGGACACGCAAGAAAGGGATACAAAAGCCACGACGCCATATAATCCAGATATTCCATAATAAGTTCCGCCGCCTTTGTTTTCTTCCCTTCGGTTTCTTGTTCCGCCTTATTTTTGTTTTCCTCGGGTGCGCGCGCAAGGGTCTGCCGCGAATTTTCAAACGCCTGTCTAACGCTCCCGGGCGCCTGAAATGACGCACAACAAAGCGCAACCCGCCTCCAGAGCAATAAATGCTCCAGATTGTCATAGACGCTGCACCCCGCGGCTTCAATGAACGCATCCTCTATGATATTATTTATCAGCGATAAAACCAGCGAACGCGTTTTACCGCGCGCTCTTTTTTCCCTTTTATCAAACGCAGGAAAATTACTGTAGATAATGTGCAGCGATTCATGTACATTCGGCGCCCTGGCCGCCAATTTTAACGCAAGCCAGGGATCGCTCGAAATAGAGTTGTCAAGCCCCAGAAGTTCTTCCGCTTTTACCAAAGCCGCTTTATCGGCAAAAAGCTCATTCTGGGCGGGGTCAATTATTATATTCCTGCCATCGGTAAAACATTCGTTTTCGTTAATAAAGAATACACGTATGCCTGACCTCTCTGTCAGAATTTGCGCAAAATTTTCCTCAATTTGACGGGTGCGCTCGCATTGGAAGTTCTTTAATATATTTTTATACTGTGTACTGAGCGGCATACATAACCTTTTACGCCCAACGGTATAGATAGATGATGCCCCTGATGGCCGTCTCCAGTACCCGGTCGCATTTTGCTATGGGGAGTATCGTTTTTTCCGCGGCGTGGAGATAGCCCTCGTGACGGGCAAGCCTGGCCCAATTTTCAAGATTGCGGGGCGAAATCACAATTTCCAGTTCCTCGCTTTCGATTTTCTTTTTGATTTTATGATACACCCCAAGCATTTTGTCAATATACGGCCCGCATTCAGGGATTCGGGCGGAAAGCATTTTTCGTATTAAATCGTCCGATAACGCCGCGATTTCAATTATTGAATTAAACCTGTTGAACAAGGCCTGATTTAATTCTTTTGTTCCAAAATAACCCAAATTCATGGTGGCGAGAAACCGGAAATCGGGATGCCGGTGTATTACCTCGCCGCTGTCAAGCCGGGCAAATCCGTTATCATCCAGCAGGGAATTAAGAAACGCAAGATATTGGGGTTTTGCGAAATTGATTTCTTCAAAGACAACCGCGCCGCCATATCGTATTGCCCGGGTAACATAGCTTTCGGTAAATACAATCCTGTGATCCCTGGGTATGTATTTTCCGAGGATAAACTCATCGAGGTTTTCCGTACAGTTTACGGTGTCCATTATGGGAAGACCAATGGACTGGCACACCAGCTTGCAGGAAATGGTTTTGCCTGTTCCCGCAGGGCCATGGAATAATACGGCCCGGCTGTCGCCGGATTGTATGGCGTTACAGAGGGCGCGCAATTCTTTGGGAAGTTCAAATTCGCAAGAAAGAGCCGGAATAAGGCCGCGATACTCCGGCAAAAAGGCGCTGCGGCGAAAACGGGTTATTGCAAGGTCCTTTTTTTTACCCGCGCTCTTTTTGTTTTCCCGCAAGGCGGTATAGGCAAAAGAACAGGAAATAAATTTTGACACATCATGGGACATCATTCCCGAATAAATAAGACAAAATTCTTCGTTTTTATGCTTTTGATAGAAATCTTCGTGTATATTTACAAAAATATCCGCCGTGGGAGAATCCAGAAAATTCCGCGTCAATACCGCGAAGTCCTGATTAAATTCCATTTCCCGCGCCAGAAGGATTACAAAACAGGGGAGCAGTTTATAAAGAGAATCAAGCGGTTCAATTTCATCTTTGATCAATGAACCATTCTGCCGGAAG
>JAISWS010000052.1 GCA_031270725.1 Syntrophomonadaceae bacterium
TACCGCACCTTGTTGGAAATAGCAAAACTGTTAAGAATTAACATAATATCCTTTACCGGAATTGGCCTATCATTGATGAACCAATCGTTAAGAATTTGAAAGCAACCGCTTATCTGATAGTATACTTTGTAACGCCAAATTTGGTATTCTTTAGGCGAAAGTCTTTCTTTATAACATTCTATTATTTTGATCCGCCATTCTTTAAGTTTTTGTGCGAAAACGGCATCAATATTCATTGTTGTTAATATCTTTTTGAGATTTTTATGGTGTTTGACAAGATATTTATAATGAAACGTAAGAATAACATTGTTTTTAATATCGGATTGTTCAGTTGTGAGAAATTTCATGTTAAACGTATCATTAAGAAACTGTCCGATAACATCATATTTGTCCCTATAGTTCCGGTAAAATGTTTGTCGCGCTATTCCGGCTTTTTTGGAAATATCAGAAACTTTGATTTTTTCAAATGCCTTTTCGTCCATCAGGTGTATAAGGGCTTCAAAAATCCATGATCGGGTTTTGAGTACTTGACTGTTATTGATACCCGATTTTCGTTCCATTCTCTTATCTCCCGCTGTTTGTGTTACATTTTTTAGAATCCGTCCATTCCTAGTTAGAAATGCTTGACCCTTACTGATGAGTTTAATATATTTACCGTATTCGAGGCAAGATGTTTGTCTCGAATACGGATTATAGCCGTATATATTGTTTTATAGGAGCAGAAAATGAAAAAACTATTAGCAAAAGCAATCTTTACTGGCGGTCTGGCGCTGGTGGTAATGATCGCTGGGATGTCGACTTCTTGTGTGTCAACAAAATCAAACGTTTCATTTGAAGAAAGAATACGGACACGTATGTACCAGGTTTGGGACGAATGGAAACCTGGGTACGACGATTGGCTAAAATGGTCAAATACGCTTTATGCTCCCGATGCCACTATTGAGGCAATCGGTAGCGAACCGCAACTCTTCAAAGATTATCAGAAAAGCATGAAGTTGTACCGGGATTCATTCGATATGGATATGGGGCCCATTGAAACATGCTCTGTTGAAAGTAATGTGGTACATATTACCTATAAGATGTATATGACTCCCAAGGGACAAAACAGTAGCACCACATCCGTGATACCTGTTACGGAATACAACACGTTCAAAGAAATCCCCGGGTTTGAATATCCGATGGTCGTACATCTGAAATTGATTACGGGAGAGGAGTCTGGAGCTGCATTTGTACATCCTTGAATTAGTAAGCAGACCTTTATAGTCCACACTATTGATATTCCGTAAGACTTTACGGAACCTTCGTAGAACTCTCTATGGAAGTCCTGTAAAACTTTACGGAACTTCTGTAGGGGTTTATTTAAATTCCGTAAAATCCTATGGCATAAAAATTTTTTTGTAATGACCCCTAACATGATCGTAAATATATTTTATAAAAAATATACGCTAAATAATTATAATAATATAGAAATAGTATCAAAAAATAGAATAAAATAATTGTAGCAAAAATCTTTTACCCAAAAATTAGTCTGCGTGGGCGGCGTCCATGCAGACTGAATTTATCCTTAAATTTGCAAATAAAGTCATTAATCGGCTAACAAGGCAGAATTGGCAGCGCGGCTGGCGGTAGTGCTATGCACACCCGCCAGCCAACGTGAAACTGAAATATAGCGTTTATTTATGCTGACGGTATGTGGCTAGGTAGGTTGAACAGGGCTGCTCAGGAGCATGGAGACCAGTTTACATGGGAGACTAGGAGGAAAGCAAAGGCAGGAATGCCCCCTCATTGTCCGGCATCGCCAAATAAGCTCCTTAAACCAGTTGACATATCAACCATATTTCTGTATATTGTTTTGCAAGGAGATTATACCATGAAGATAATCGGAATAAATGGCAGCCCAAGAAGGGGCTGGAATACTCACACCCTGGTAGCGGAGGCTCTCAAAGGGGCCGTCCAGGGCGGGGCGGAAACGGAATTCGTCAATCTCTATGTCCTGCGTTTTACGGGGTGTATAAGTTGCTTTGCCTGTAAACTACAGGGCAGCCCCGGCTTGGGTCGTTGCGCGGTAAAGGACGATCTCAAGCCGCTTCTTGAAAAGATCGAAGCGGCTGACGGTCTTGTCATTGGTTCCCCCATTTATTGGGGTGAAGTAACCGCGTCTACCCGCGCTTTTTTGGAACGCTTTCTGTTTCAGTATCTTGCCTACAGCAAAGAACGGAATTCTTTACTGCAAAAACGCATAAAGACGGCTTTTATATTTACGGACAATGTCCCTGAAAATCATCTTGAAGTAATGGGTTACCGCGCGAAGTTTGACGACTATAAACGTCTTTTTGACCGGTTTATCGGTGAGACGCAACTGTTTGTTTCAACAGAGACCTTACAGGTTGATGACTACGCCAAATATGGTATGACCATGTTTGATGAAGTGGCGCGGAAAAAAAGGCGGGAAGAGATTTTTCCGCTGGACTGTAAACGCGCTTTTGAAATGGGGGCCGCCCTTGCCCGAATATGATCCTACCGAAAGGGACTTTGGCCGGATTATCTCGTTTCTGTACCGGAAAAGTCTTGTTCACGTTAAAGCGGCGCTTAAAAGATTTAACCTCGCCGTAGGGGAACAGCCGTTTTTTATGCTGTTGCGCTGTTATGACGGCGCGACCGCGGAAGCATTGTGTTCAATGCTGGACATAGATAAGGCGGCGGCGGCTCGGGCTATCAAGTCTTTGGAAGAAAAGGGTTTTGTGAAAAGAGTCCGTTGCGTGGAGGATAAAAGGCAAAACAAATTATTCCTCACGGCGAAGGCAAAGGCGAAGTTCGAGGGAATTGATGAGGCTTTGTTGGAATGGAACGCCGTCATGATGGAGGGTATTGATAAAAACGACCTTGAGACTGTTTTCAAGTCCCTACTGAAAATGCAGGAAAATATAACCAACATAAAGGAAACACAAGATGAGTAATACAAACATGGATCATTCAGGCAGGACTGACCGTCTTGGTACGGAACGTATTGGGAAGCTGCTTCTTGATTTTTCGCTCCCCGCGATTATCGGATTGCTGGTCAATGCGGTTTATAATATTGTTGATCGTATTTATGTGGGGCAGGGAGTTGACCCCCTCGGTATTGCGGGCATAAGTATCGTCATGCCGGCGATGATGGTGTTAATGGCGATGTCGATACTTATCGGCGTCGGCGCGAATTCGTTATTCGCTATCCGTCTTGGCGAAAAGAGACGGGACGAAGTTGAAAAAATCATGGGCCACGCTTTTGTCCTGCTTTTCGCGATTCCCTGCATTGCCATAGCCCTCTGTTTTATTTTTCTGGACGATATTCTTATTCATATTCTCGGCGCAAGCGAAACGGTGTTTCCTTACGCAAAAACCTACTTTCAGATCATTTTGTACGGTGCTATTTTTAGCGCGGTAGGGCCGGGTATCAATAACTTTATCCGCTCGGACGGACATCCTCGCACATCAATGGTAACACAATTAATCGGTGCGGGTATTAACATTATCCTCGACCCGGTTTTTATTTTTGGGTTTGGTTGGGGTATTGCGGGTGCGGCATGGGCGACCATAATCTCACAGTTCATCTCGTTTGTATGGGTAATGGCGTATTTCAATTCAAAGTTCACCGCGTTGCGCTTCCGCCCGAAATATATGAAACTTGAACCACGCCTTACCGGAACAATACTGGCTATGGGTTTTGCGCCTTTTGTTATGCAGTTGGCGATGAGCCTTGTGGGTGTGATACAAAACCATACCCTTGACGCTTACGGAGGTGACACAGCGGTTTCGGTGATGGGAATTGTCTACAGCGTCATCACGGTGTTTTTTATGCCTTTACAAGGCATAACCTAGGGGACGCAGCCCATGATTGGTTTCAATTACGGCGCGAAACAATACGGCGGATCGTCAAAGCCTTCAAATGGGCGTTAATAGCGGGGACCCTGTTTATCAGCACTGGTTTTGCGCTTATTCAAATATTCCCGAATTTGTTTATTGCGCTTTTCAGCAAAGAAGGCGGGGAATTTCG
>JAISWS010000053.1 GCA_031270725.1 Syntrophomonadaceae bacterium
GCCTGGAAAGCGGGAGTGTCCCCGGCGGTCATTATGGAAATCTACAACCACAGCTCTTTCGCCGTTACCCGCCGTTATTTAGGCGTTACGCAGGACGATAAGGACGAAGCCTACCGGCGTCTGAATTTTTCCGCCTGACGTCTTGTGTTGTAAAAAGACCTATATCTTAATAGCTGTATCGTATCCGGAAACGTTTTTCTTTAAAGCTTATGAAAAAATCAGTCGAAAACGGCATTTCCTACCGCTTCCTGCCCGTAAACCGCTCCGTTTCGACAAGTATCCCTTTTTTCCGAGTTTATTATATATATTCCGGACAATTTTGTAAAGGCCCGGGAATAAATTCCCCTGATGAAAATCTGATGCCGCTCCGCTCTGTTTTCCGCTTATTATGCCTCCCTGTCCACGGCTCAGGTTATATTATACCGGTGAGCATTAAGATTTTCCACCTGTCCGCCGGCAGGCGGGTAAAAGCGAACCGGCCTGTCCTCCGAAAGGGGGGTAATACTCGTTTCCCTCGTGCCCCTTCGGGTATCTGTCCGGCCGCAAACGCGGCTGGAATTTTCAATCGAACACGAGTATAACAACAAACTATATATTGACAACCGGCGATAATCGGGTTAATATCTTATAATCATATTGATTTACTAGATATTGGAGCGTTGTAAAATGGATTTCCGAACTCTTTGTATTCATGGTTGTGATAAAAAATTCGATTGTACCGGAGCTGTCAGCGTCCCCATCTTTCAGTCGGCTACTTTTGCTCATCCCGGCGTGGGGCGCAGTACCGGCTTTGATTATTCCCGCACCCAAAATCCTACCCGGGAGTACCTTGAAAATATCGTAGCCCGTTTGGAAAACGGCGCTGAAGCTATCGCTTTTTCCAGCGGCATGGCCGCAGTCAATACTCTGATGGAATTGTTTGAAACAGGGAGCCATATTATTGCTTCCGACGATTTATACGGCGGTACTCACCGGTTGTTTTTCAACATTTCCATAAAAAAAGGGCTTTCTTTTTCTCTGGTCAATTCACTGGAGCAAATGCGGCGGTCTATAACTCCTGATACCAGGGCTATTTTTATAGAAACCCCCACGAATCCTACTATGCAAGTCATAGATATCGCGGCGGTTTCGCAATTAGCGGAAAAGCACCGGCTTTTGCTCGTGGTGGACAACACTTTTCTGACTCCTTATTTTCAGAAGCCGTTACTTTTAGGGGCGGACGTTTCTCTCCACAGCGGCACTAAATATTTAGGCGGTCATAACGACGCTTTAGCCGGCTTTTTGGTGGTCAAAGACCATGATCTGGCGGAGCGCCTGCGTTTTGTCAATAATACTACCGGCGCCTGTCTCTCCCCTTTTGACAGCTGGCTCATTATCAGGGGCATAAAAACTTTAGCCGTGCGTCTGGAACAGCAGCAAAAAAACGCTATACAAGTGGCGGCCTGGCTGGAACGGCAAAAATCCGTAACCGCCGTTCATTATCCCGGACTCAGAAATCATCCGGGCTATGAGATTTCCCGCCGCCAGGCCAGCGGCTTCGGCGCCATGATTTCTTTCGCGCTTACCGACGGCGAAACCGCGCGGCGAATGCTGGAAAATGTGCGTATAATCCAATACGCTGAAAGCCTGGGAGGGGTAGAAAGCCTGATTACTTATCCGGTTCTGCAGACGCACGCTGATATTCCGGAAGAAGAGCGGAAAGCCAAGGGCATCAATGAAAGCCTTTTGCGTTTATCGGTCGGCTTAGAATCAGCAGCCGATATTATCAACGACCTGGAAAACGCTTTTAAAAAATAGGAGAACAAACTCATGAAATATGACTTTGACAGCATTATTGACCGCCGCAATACCGACAGCATTAAATTCAATCCCGCTGACCGCGGACGGCCGGATGATGTTTTACCTTTCTGGGTGGCGGATATGGATTTCCAGTCCCCCCCGTGCGTCCTCGACGCTTTGTCGGAACGGGTCCGGCACGGTATTTTCGGATATTCGGATACCGACCGGAATTATTTTGAGGTTTTGGGGAACTGGTTCGCCTCAAGGTTCGGCTGGGAAATTAAACCGGAATGGCTCGTTAAAACCCCGGGAGTTGTAAACGCCATATATACGGCGGTAAGATCACAAACCTTACCGGGAGAGAGCATAATAATAAATCAGCCGGTTTATTACCCTTTTTCAGCCGCGGTAAAAAATAATCAGAGAAACTTAGTGGTCAGCGAACTGTTATATGAAAACCACCGCTACGGTATTGACTTTGAGGACTTTGAACAAAAAATCCTCAAGTATAACGTGAAGATGTTCATATTATGTAATCCTCATAATCCGGTGGGCCGGGTCTGGACCAGGGAAGAACTCACGCGCTTGGGAGAAATATGCCTGCGCCACGGAGTGATTGTGGCCGCGGATGAAATACACGCCGATTTTATTTATCCGGGAAACGAGCATTTGGTTTTTGCCGCTTTGCATCCTTCTTTCCGGGATATGACCATCACATTCACTTCCCCTTCTAAAACCTTTAATCTGGCCGGTCTGCAGCTGGCCAATAATTTTATCTCCAACGCGGAAATACGTACTAAATTCAAAAAGGAATTTGAACGCAGCGGCCTTTCTCAATTATCAGCCATGGGTATCGTAGCCGGCAGAGCCGCCTATGCTTATGGAGCGGACTGGCTGGAAGAACTGCTGCTATATCTGAACGGCAACCTGGATTTTACGCGCCGTTTTCTGAACGACAACCTTCCTCAGATAGAATTAGTAGAACCGGAAGGGACTTATCTGGCCTGGCTGGATTGCCGGTCTCTGCGTTTAAGCGTCAAAGAGCTGGAAGATTTCATCTTACATCAGGCCAGGCTCTGGCTGGACGGCGGAACCATGTTCGGCGCGGGAGGCGCGGGCTTCCAGCGTATTAACATAGCCTGCCCGCAATTATTTCTGCAAAAAGCGTTAAATAATTTACAGGAGGCTGTTAACCGCCTGGCTCGCGGCTGATAACGGATTTTCCCATTTATTTTTTCATTTGCTCGTAACGCCCGGCCGCTGGCGCGCCCGTCTCCCGGAACACGCCGCCCCGCGTTAAGGCGAACTATTTTTCCCGCACGGCGGGTTCTTTTTATGCTAAAATAGCCTTAAAGACACGGCTGCTTTTCGTTGGGCCGGAAAAGGCCGTATTTATTCTTGGAGCAGGTGATAATTTGGACCTTTTTGATTACAGCAGCAATCCGGCGCGTGAAGCTTACGCGCCTTTAGCTTACCGGATGCGGCCGGACAGCCTGGAGGAAATACTGGGGCAGGATCATCTTTTGGGTTCCGGCGCCGTCCTGCGCAGAGCTTTGGAAAAAGATCAACTTTATTCTATGGTTTTCTTCGGCCCTTCCGGAACCGGTAAAACCACTTTGGCTCAGCTCATAGCCCAAAAAACCAAATCTTATTTCCAATCCCTGCCGGCTGTTACTTCCGGCGCGGGCGATATCCGCAAAGTGGCGCATGAAGCGGAACAGAGGCGTAAATATTACCAACAGAAAACCATTCTTTTCGTGGATGAAATTCACCGCTTCAATAAAAGCCAGCAGGATATTCTCTTGCCTTTTGTGGAAAACGGCGTCTTGATTCTAATAGGCGCTACTACGGAAAATCCCTTTTACGAACTGAATCACGCGCTGGTTTCACGCTTACAAATATATATTTTAAAATCCCTGGAACCTGACCACATTACCAGGATATTAAAAAACGCTTTGCGGGATAAAAAGCGCGGGTTGGGGAATTATGACATTACCTGCCCCGACGGTCCGTTGTCTCTCATCAGCAACTACGTTAAAGGCGACGCCCGTATGGCTTTAAATATTTTAGATACTCTCGTGAATTCTTTTATAGAAGACGGACGCCTGGAACTGACGGAAGCGTTAGCGGAAAAAGCCCTTTCCTATCATTTGGTCAAATACGATAAAACCGGTTCATATCATTACGATACTATTTCAGCGTTCATAAAAAGTATTCGCGGTTCAGACCCTGACGCCGCTTTATTTTGGCTGGCCGCTATGCTGGAAGGCGGCGAAAGCCCTGAATTCATCGTCCGGCGCATGATTGTCCACGCCGCGGAGGATATAGGGCTGGCCGACCCCAGGGCTTTAACTATCGCCACCGCCGCCGCCGCCGCTTTAGATTACGTCGGTATGCCGGAAGCCCGGATTCCCATCGCGGAAGCTGTTTTGTACCTGGCCTCCGCCCCTAAAAGCAACAGTACGGTAGCCGCCATAGATAAGGCCATACAGGCGGTACGCGGCAGCGTCAAGCCGCAGGTTCCTCTCCATTTAAGCAATGCTCCCCTGTCTTTCGCCGGGGAAAAATCCACCGGAACTTCGTATAAATATCCCCATAGCTACGGAGGTTATACAGAACAGCTATATCTGCCCGAGGAATGTAAAGACCTTGTACTCTATCACCCCAGCGATAACGGATACGAAAAAAAAATACGTTTATTTCTGGAACGTCTTCCCAATAATAAACAGCGCTGACCGCACTGTATTCACGTAATTTTACAGCCGCCGGGCCGGAATTTGCAATCGAACACGAATATAAAATTAATTAAAGGATTTTACTCTTTGTTGGCTAATATTTAACAGTCAAGGTTGTTCTTTCATAATCGTAAGTTTTGACGCGTAACCGTTGAATCAGGCGCTGATTTTATTTTTAGGCCGGTTCAGTTTTTTATCGGGGTGCTGTTATGGGCATCTTTTTCGAAAGGATAAAGCGAATTGAAAATTGCAGTAGTAGATGGCCAGGGTGGCGGTATCGGCAGTTTTCTAATTGAAAAATTGAGAACGCATTGCGGCCATTCTATTAACTTAATCGGCTTGGGTACAAACGCCATGGCGGCGGCTTCAATGTTAAAAGCCGGCGCTAATGAAAGCGCCAGCGGAGAAAACGCCATTGTATGGAACGCGGATAAAGTGGATTTTATAATCGGTTCGGTAGCAATTATCGCGGCTAATTCTTTCGCCGGAGAACTGACTCCTAAAATGTCGGAAGCCATCGCTTCCTCACCCGCTTTGAAATTATTAATCCCTTTAAACAAGGCGAATATTATAATGTGCGGTATGGAAAGCGGTTCTTTGCCTTTACAGGTGGACTTGCTGGTAAAAAAATTAAAAGAATTAACGCCGCCAATAAGAAAAGACGCGTAATTTTTCGCGAAATCCGCGCCGCGGTATCTGAATTAATGATGTCCGCGGAAAATTTATGTTTTGAAAATTCTTAAAAACGCTGATAACCTGCGTGGTGAGCAGCGCTGGATCCGTTTTATGTCCGGTTCGCCGGTTTTCTGGGGAGGGATTTCATATTGTGTGAAGCCAATGTTTATTTACTGGAAAATGGTCAGGAAAAATTATTGCTCGAAATGGTAGACCGCATCCTTCCTGATGATTCTGGTACTTTGCTGATTGAAAATATTTTCGGGGAACGGATAGTTTTAAAAGCTAAAATAGTGGATATGTCTTTAGTCCATCACCGGATTTTTATCAAAGAAACCGAAGTTTCCAGCGGCAATAATCACAGCTACGCAACCTGGCTGGAACCCATGACTGCCCACGGCCATTTTCATCCCGGCGAAGCGGTAATTGTAAAAATATTTCACGGCCGCGACATGAAAGATGACGCCGGCTATACCTTTTCCCGTATCGGAGCATTTGTCTGTCATGATGATAAAAAGCGGCAGCTGCTGATTCCTGACATTAATCATAACCGTGAATTGAACTTAGGGCCTGAACAGGACGGTTTAACGCAGTTATACATTAAAAACGAGGAGAATGATACCGTTTTTTACGCTAAAGTAATTTTAGAGGTCGGCCATCATCATCACCAAAAATTAAACCCGCTAGGGCTTCCTTTGGAAATTATTCCCACAGAATACGGCCACCCTCATATGGGGTCTGAATACGGCGTAATGGTTTTAAAAAACAGTAAGCCCTTCCCTGGGGCAAGCATAGGCGTTACATATACTGATACCGCCGCTTCTGATTATCCGCATATTTTGACCGCCGACGCGGAAGGAAAAGCGAAGGTGTTTTTAACCGAACCCGGGAATTATCTGTTTGTGACCGCAAGCGAAGGAATAGTAAGCGCTTTTACTTTAGTGAAAAATTTTTAAACGGTATAAACGGCAATTGAAGTTTTCCGTAAAATATTTTTAAGGGGGGCCTCCAATAACTGACGGTGTGCGGATCCGGCCCGCGAACAAAGTTTATAATTTTTATACCGCGTTCACTCGCGCCGCAAAGCCGGCGACAAGATTTTTTAGCTCCTTCCTGCCAACAGGCTTTAAAATAAAAGCGTCCGGCTGTGCCGCCTGAGCGGCAAAATATTCACCAGGATAACCTGATATTAATATACAAAAAATGTTTTTATCCAGTTTTTTTATCTCCGCCCCGATTTGTAGCCCGTTTCGTTTTTGCCCCCGCAGTTCAAAATCCAGCATAGCCAGATCAGGTTGAAAAGCGGCTGCCAGCGCCAAAGCCTGCTCCCCTGATGTAGTCGCCGTAATCTCAGTTACCTCTTCAAAAGATTTCAGCAGCGTTTCAAAGTACGTTTTGATAATTTCCTCATCTTCTAAAAGCAAAATTCTCACTTCATAAACCTCCAAAAGTAATGCCGCCCAGATATTCAACAGCTTATTCTGGCCGGGATATAAACAGTAAAAACCGTTGCCGGCTCCGTTTCAATAAACAGCCGGCCTTTACATTCTTTCACTAATTTTTCCACGATATACAATCCGTAACCCCGCCTTTCGCCCGGTTTGCTGCTGACCCCCGCCCGCAATATCCGCTCCGCGTCGTCAATTTTGCTGCCGTTATTGGAAACTGTAATAACATTGTAATTACCGACACCATCAAAAATTATTTTTACCCGCGGATTAGCAGGGTCACAAACGGCAGCTTCAAAGGCGTTATCAAGCAAATTTCCCAATATGCTGCATAAATTCCAGGACGGTATATCGGCGCCGGTCAGCAGGGATTTCACTTCGACCTGAAATTCAATATTTTCACTTTTAGCTGTTTCATGTTTGGCGTTGACTAAGTTGTTGATTTCAATTAAACCAACATTGTACATATGTTCATTAATATTTAAGGGCTTGGCGACGCCGTTTATGTATTCCGCGGCCTTCGCGAATAAACCCATATCTATGAGCGCCTGCAGGGACTGAAGGTGACGAAGGTACTCATGGCGCTGAGAAGCTCCATTATCCAGCATCATTTCCGTATACCGCAAGTAATTATTAAACGTTACTTCCTGATTTTCCAGCCGGGATTTTTTCCCGATTTCCCTGATGGCCAGAATACTGTAAACCGGCATAACAATGATAACTATACTGAAAAAAGGTAAAAAAACGGCGTTAAACTCTTCATTCCCGTAGAAAAAAATGTTATATCCATAAGCAATCAATCCCACAAGGGGAAACAGGCATATTATTAACTGACAAATATCCGTGTCAAAAATCTTTTTCATTTTCATCAGCCCCGCTTTTGTCCAAATCATATAAAATAATTTTCTTTTTTATGATAATCGTTAATAATACGGTAAGAGCTATCGCGGTTAAGTAAAATAATTTCAGTTGCAGTACAGGGCTCCAAACCAATTGTTCCGAAGTTACTTTAAAAGCTTTGGTGAAAAGCACCAGAAAAAGAGTTTTAAAAACCGTATAGACGATGAAGCCCATCATCGTTCCAATAACCGCGCGTATCAGACGTATTTTCTCCATGCAGGCTATGAAAACAGGCACGCTTAAACATAATACTAAGACATAGATTATATAATTACTCAATATTCCCCGCAAAACGCAACCGGTCAGCAACGCCGCCGCCGCCGCCGACAAAACGGTTTTAAACGCTCCGGTGTTCATATTAAAAAGTCTGAATCCTATCTGAACCATCAGAAGCGTTTGCGGAACAGTCATAAAAACAGCCTGATACCATGTTATAGAGTACATACCATTCTCCACCCCGAATCAAGTACGTAAATATTCAGCGTCATTTATTGAAAAGAAATCATCGGCGATTAATTCGTCATTTTGTACACTGTTCCCGGTGGTCTTGAGTATTTTATTCTGAAAAACTGTGCCGCGCCGTTTTTTTACTCAGCGAAATCTGTATTTTGACCCATACTTTAAGGCCGCTGAATGTTCCGGCGTCATTTTAATTTTGCTAAAACCCAAAACGCCAGGCAAGCTTTATAATAATTTTTTCTCTAACACTGTAAGCATTCCTTCTTTATGACAAATTAACTCATAAAACCAATAAATTAGCAATTTATCGGTTTTTGTATTTTGCAGTTAATTTTTTACGGGGATAAAACGCGCGCTATACTATCATTGCGCGAATATTGTCGAAATGATTAAAAAATGACTGGACAGAACCCGCCGGATAAAACAAAAGCCGGCGGAGGATTTTGTTTTATCCGGTGAAACGCGATATTGGCCGCTGGTTAGCAGAATATATAATCCGGCTTGTTTCGCCGCCTGAAAATACGGGGATTTTACGCCGGACAGGTTAAAAAATTATCCCAAAACTTTGTCTATAGTTTCTGAATCTGTTCTTTGCCTTGGGCTCCCACAACTTTGTCTATAGTTTCCTGAATCTGTTCTTTGCCCTGGGCTCCCACAATACGCGCTACTTCATCGCCGTCTTTAAAAAAGGCCAGCGTCGGAATCCCTCTTACGCCGTATCGTATGGCTAGTTCCTGATTTTCATCGACATTGAGTTTAGCGACTTTTATATGATTTTCATTTTCGACGGCCAGAGTTTCCACTATCGGCCCTATCATTTTACAGGGTCCGCACCACGGAGCCCAAAAATCAACCAAAACAGGCGTTTCAGAATTAGCGACTTCTTGTTCCCAATTATTTCCGTCTACTTGTACTATTTTGCTCATTTTATAACCTCCTAAATTTATCAATAAACATTTTTGGCTGCAGGCGCCCGCTACCTGTTTGGAACGCGATATGTTTCAACACAATTATGAGTTATTTACAAAATACGGTAACGCCTCTTCCCTCTACATCACCCAGGCTAAATAATATACCGCCGCGGCAATTAAACAAGCGATGGCCGACCATGAAAATGTCCTTACGATTTCGCTTTTTATTTGTTTTTTCAAGTCTTCCATTTTATCGTCTCCCTAATTTATTACTTTTATTATAGTATAGCACAATTATAACATCATATTTAATGGCGGCGCATAATTTCTTCCCTGATAGTCAGTGACATATAAATCTATACAGGATATGTATCCGCGTCATTTGCAGCCTTTGGGGGTATAGCGAAGCACCCTTACAGGGTACAAGCGGGTACAAGATGACCCTTTCTGAAGGGAAGGTACGGCGGGGAAAGGCTGTTCTGTTTTGTAAAATTTCAGCTGTTACAGCCTGCCAGTCTTTCTGAAAAATATCTGATTTTTAAACCAGGCCAAACCCTTTCAGTAGACAATAAACTTTTTTTAAAGCCTGTGCCCTATGGCTTATCAGGTTTTTCTCCGTTTCGCTCAGCTGCGCGAAAGTCCGGCCGTATCCTGACGGGATAAACAACGGGTCATAACCGAAGCCGTTGCTTCCCAGCGGCTTATCATTTATACGCCCCGGGCAAACGCCCTGAACGGTTTTTACTATACCGTCAGGAGTACTTACGGCGATGACGCAAACAAATTCCGCTTTGCGCCGGTCGCCGTGAAAATCCCGCATAAGTTCCAGCAACTTAGCGTTATTATCATCATCAGTCGCCTTTTCTCCCGCGAAGCGAGCCGAATATACGCCCGGCTTGCCCTTTAAGGCTTCGACTCGCAACCCCGAATCATCGGCTAAGCAAATACAGCCGCTGGCCGCGGCGGTTAGGACAGCTTTTTTAGCCGCGTTTTCAGCAAAAGTCTGGCCGTCTTCCACGACAGCGGGCAATTCCCTGCCAATATTTTCCGGAGTTAATATCTCTAATCCCTCATGCCGTAAAATGGCTTTCAGTTCCCTTTTTTTATGCTCATTGCCGGTGGCCAATAATAATTTCCCGCTCATTTTACTTTAATTCAATTTGGGCAATCGCTTGATTTTGAAATTCAATAAGCTCCATAATGCCCTTTTTAGCTAATCTCAACATTTCCCGCAGCTCATCGGCGGTAAAAGTTTTTCCCTCGGCGGTGCCTTGTATTTCCACAAAATCACCGCTTCCGGTCATTATAACATTCATATCGACATCGGCCCGCGAATCCTCCGCGTAGTCTAAATCCAAAACCGCCCGCCCGTCTATAATCCCGACACTGACAGCCGCTACCGCGTCCCGGCATAATGCTTCAGCCGCTTTTCCCTGGGAAACCAGTTTGCGCGAAGCTATATACAAAGCCGCATAGCCGCCGGTTATAGACGCTGTCCTCGTTCCGCCGTCGGCCTGAATAACGTCGCAGTCAATCCAGACCGTTTTTTCACCTAAAGCCTCCATATCTATTATCGACCGCAACGAGCGGCCGATCAGGCGCTGTATCTCCGAAGTGCGCCCGCTGACTTTTCCCCTGCTGGCCTCGCGCACGGTTCGTCCGACAGTAGAACCCGGAAGCAATGAATACTCGGAAGTTACCCATCCGCGCCCGCTTCCTCTTAAAAACGAAGGTACTTTTTCTTCGATAATCGCCGTACAAAGCACTTTTGTGTTGCCGCAAGCGATCAGAACCGACCCGTCAGGGTTCGAAGTGTAATTAGTAATAATTTCTACCGGACGCAAAGCATCCTCTTTCCTGTTTTCAGATCTCAGCAAGCTTTTTCTCTCCTCTAACTGTTTTTTGAATACGTCTTGTACAGGCTGTTTCCATAAACATCAATAGCCACTATACAAGGGAAATCGTATACTTCCATTTTAATAAGCGCCTCCGGCCCCAGCTCCTGGTAGGCCACTGTTTCCACTTTTTTTATTGTTCCGGCAATAAAGGCGCCCGCTCCGCCAATAGCCGCGAAATAAACGGCTTTATACTTTACCATCGCTTCAATTACCGCCGGTTCGCGCTGTCCTTTCCCGATCATGCCTTTTAAGCCTTCCGCCAACATTATCGGAGCGTAAGAATCCATGCGCCCGCTGGTAGTCGGCCCGGCAGACCCTATTACCCGTCCCGGCGGCGCCGGGCAAGGACCCACATAGTATATTATCTGGCCTTTTAAATCCATAGGCCAGGCGCAGCCGTTCTGGCGCCCGGCGACCATCTTTTTGTGGGCGGCGTCCCTTGCCCCGTAAATTACTCCCCGGATTAACACTTCGTCTCCGGCTTCCAATCCATTTATATCCCCGTCGCTTAAAGGAGGAACTATTATTTTCACTTAAAACCTCCCCGCTGAAATTACTCAGCAATATTTCACGGCTTATATTTTTACAACCGCTCTTCTCGCGCAGTGGCAGTTCATGTTGACCGCAACCGGCAAACTGGCGATATGAGTAGGCTCTACTTCCATATTAACCGCTAAAGCGGTCGTATCTCCCCCTAAACCCTGAGGCCCGATTCGCAATTTATTGATTTCCCGCAGCAGCTCTTTTTCTAAATCGGCGATATCCCGGCGCTCATGTCTTTGATCCAGCGGCCTCAACAAAGCCCGTTTGGCTAAATAAGCGCAGTGTTCCAAATTACCTCCGCATCCTATCCCCACAATTACCGGCGGACAACTATTAGCTCCCGCCGCGGCTACGGTATTAACAATAAAATTTTTAACGCTTTCAAGGCTTTCGCCCGGCTTAAAAACAGCCAGCGCTCCCATATTCTCACTTCCCGCGCCTTTAGGTAAAATTTGCAGCCATAAATCTTCTCCCGGTACTATATGAGTGTGAATAATGGCCGGAGTATTGTCGCCGGTATTCATTCTGACAAACGGGTCATTTACCATAGAATTACGGAAATATCCTTTTTTATAGCCTTCTCTTACTCCTTGCTGAATAGCTTCCTCCAAGGGGCCGCCCTCCAGCTTCACTTCCTGCCCTACGGATAAATCAATAACTACCAGGCCGGTGTCCTGGCAGAGCGGCATCCGCTCTTTAGCGGCTATATCAGCGTTGGCCAGTAAAATATCTAAAATTTTGCGGGCCCGGGGCAGGCTTTCTTTTTCCCTGGCCGCGCGTAAAGTTTCCAAAATATCAGGCGGCAGAATAGTGTTGGCTCTGATTACGGCGTCGCAAACCGCGCCGGTTATTTCGCTCATTTGTATGATTCTCACGCCGCGCCCCCTTTACCGGCATTGTCCATTCCCCATACGCAGCAGCCAATAGCTCCATTGAACTGCGGCTCCGGCAAGGCTTCCGCCTTTACGCGCATATCCTCATTTATCAAGCGCCCCAAAGCCCTGTTCAAAGCTCCGCCGCCCCCCAAAATAATAAGCTCGCTTTTCATTTGTTTGAGCATAGGCGACAAACGCCTGTATAAAGATTCATTAACCCCCGCCGCCAGTCTTTCCGTTGAATAGCCCTCTATGATGCGGGCTATTATTTCCGTTTCCCCGAATATGGCGCAAGTACTGTTTAACAAAACCGGCTCTTCATAATACAATCCCAGTTCGTCCGCGTCAATACCTATAATGCCGGCCATATTCTCCAGATAGCGTCCGGAGCCGGAAGCGCACCGGTCATTAGTCCGAAAATCCACCGCCCGCCCTTCTCTTACGCGAACGACTTTGGTATCCTGCCCTCCGATGTCTACCAAAGTAAAATCCCTGTGTCCACTTTGATATACGGCGCCGGTTACATGAGCCTGTATCTCGGGAATTTGCCTGGCGTCCGCCAGCGACACGGCCATTTTCCCATAGCCGGTCGCGATTACCGGTTCCTCCGGCAAATCCAGCAACGCCCAGTCTATAACCATTTTTCCGTTATCCAGGCGGGAAAAATTACGGTAAAAGGCAATCGTATCATAAATTACTTTTTTTTTAACCGTTCCGGCTGCGACATTTACTATTTTAACATTTCTTGAGCCCAAATCTATCCCCAACACTGAAAAAATCCTTTCCTTATAAAAGCCGCGTTATTTAAGCATACTGATGAAAGCTTCCAGTCTCATACGGCTGCGGGCGTCCAGCACCCCCGGCTGGTCGCCCTCTAAAGTAATAAAAGGCAGCTTCAGCTGGTCCCGATAAATAATATCTTCAATCTGCCGGTAACAGAAAGACTGCGTATAATGGATTATTCCGTCAACCTTACGAACGGCGATTTCTTTTTTTATATCCTCCAATCGGGCAAAAGCCCCGTAAGGATAAGTATACGCCAGATATTGCTCCGCGAGGGTAGCGGTATGAAACGGCATCGAAAACTGCCTTTGCACTTCATTATACACTACCCGCGCTCCTAATACGGAAAGCGTTTTATACAAATCGGTAAATATCGGCGGCACTCCTATATAAGCCAGCCTTACCGGTTCAGGGCAAGCGGCGCGGCGCTTCGCTTTCTCCAGAAAAATTTCCAGTTTTTCCGCGTACTCCGCCGGATTTCCGTTAAAGTCGCTGGAGTTTACTAAAAAAAGATGGTTCTCTTCGCCGCTGACCACATTTTCCCGCCAGGTCAAACAATCCAGTTCCAGGCATAACGCCCGTACCGCGTCTAATTCTTTCTTAACTTTTTCAGCCTGCTCAAGCTCAACCCCAAAATAAGAACACAGCTTCTTTATCTGTAATTCCATACTTTCAGGGTCCCGGTCAAACGGATAAGCGAACGGTATAGTCGTAATCCCTTTAATTTCGAGCGTCTCCATGAGGGCCTGGGTGTTGCTGCAGTCTCCTTCCATCACGGCGATAAGCCCTTCCGGTTTTTGCGACAAAGCCGCCGCGTAAAGCCCCTTGATCCATCCGCAGGTCGTACGGGGATATCCTGCCGTTTCAGCCATCGCGACCAAATCCTGGGGACGGTCCAGCGAAATAAAAACATTATTAAGGTCCACGGGTATTTTACGGGCGGCAATAATAATTTCAACCGGAACCGTACTGGTAAAGGCAATCTGATTCATTGTAACCTCATAACACTACTTTTTGTACCTTGTCAACCACGTCTCCCAGCAATAACCGCCCCACTTCCAGGAAAGATTCAGGCGCCCCGCTGACCAAAAATTCATGATGAGCCCCGGAAATATTATCGGGACGCAACAGATTTAAGTTCCGTAAAACTCTCATGGTATCCGCGACTGTGGCGGAAGCCGGATCCACTAAATTCAATCCGCGGCCCAATTCCTTTTTTATTAATTTAGTTAAAAACGGATAATGAGTACACCCCAAAATCAAAGTATCAAAGGGCTCCTTTTTTATTCCGTCCATAACCTTTTTTACTTCCAGTACCGTTTCCGCCCCCTCCAGCCGGCCTTTTTCCACCAACGGCACAAAAGCCGGACATGCCGCCTCTAAAACTTTTCCGTCCGGGCATCTGTTTTTGATTTCCCGGGTATAAGCCCCGCTGTTTACCGTGGCTTGCGTAGCCAGCACCGCGACATATTTTTTGCTTGAAACTTCCAGTGCCGCTTCGATTCCCGGCTTCAGCATTCCCACTATCGGAACCGGGCATTCCTTTTCCAGAACGGGAAGGGTATTGGAAGACTGTGTCCCGCAAGCGACAATAATAGCCTTAACCTCCCTGCGCGTAAAATAAGCGAGCGTCCTTCTGGATAAGTTAAACAATTCGGGTACGGATTTATTACCGTACGGCACGTTGGCCGTATCTCCAAAATACACAAAATTCTCAGCCGGCATTTGTTCAAGCAGTGCTTTTACTACTGATAAGCCGCCAACTCCGGAATCAAAAATTCCAATAGGTCTTTCAGCGCGCAAATCCAACACCTCTAATTTTTATTTGCCGGAACCTTTTCGTGTAATATGCAAAAAAGCTTTATTCCCGCCATTTTATTCCCCTTAATCATCATATTGTATACTGTCCGTTCCTGATACGTCTGTTCAAATACGTCTACCCAATTATACAAATAAATATCCGGCTGAGCAATTTTTTATAAAAATTCCAACTGGCTTTTAAGCTGCGGCATAACCGCTGAAAATTCGGGAATAGTTTCTATATCCTGTCCGGCGATAAGGATTTTTACTTTTTTAACCGCCGGAAACTGGCCTAACGTATTGGCGACAGATTCCACTATTTGCCGGGCCTGCGACGGATCCTCCGTATTCCTGGCTTCGGCGCTCAAATCAACAACGCACAGTCCGTCTTCTTTTTTTATATTAATGTCCAACAGTTCCGTCCCGGCGGGAAAAACGGCGGCACGGTCCTTACCGGCGAGCCCGGCCAGCAAATGCCCGATAGTGTCGCGGGCGATACTTTCAGTTTTAGGTATTTTCTTTTTTTCCTCTTTCAAAGCTTTCGTGTCCGCGTCATAAAAAAACAACTTTACTTCCACGGTTTCCCCCGCTTCCGTTACCGCCGGCGGCGGCGCGTATTTGTTCTCTTTTTCCGCCTCCGCCCGGTCGCCGGTTTGTCCGGTTACGGGATTTAACAAGTCACGCCAGGTCTTAATACTTTGTTTTTCGGTGATATCATCGCAACCCCCGCCCAATAAACAGGCAGCCAGAATAATAACCGCCAGAGCGCCAATAAATTTTTTCCCCATCTGTTTTTCCTCCCCCGTCACTTTTTACATGGATACGAAATTTAAAGGGACTTTATTCTTTTTTAAAGAAAAATTTCCGGGCGCTCTTTCATAATTTCCGGCAAACACGCGAATATCCGCATCCGGTTTATTTTTTCGGGAAGCGTAAACAAACAGCCTGCTGACAAGCGCGGTTCATTTATCATATAATATTTATGGACACAATAAAACTACTATCTGTGAAAAACTTTTAAAGAGGTGAAATCAATGCGTTATGAAGGAGTAATATACCGTCCCCCAAGTGAGGCTTACAGCTTGCTGATACAAGCTACTATCGGCTGTCCGCATAATAAATGCACTTTTTGCGCCATGTATAAAAACACCAGATTCCGCATCCGGAAAGTTGAGGATATAAAAGAGGATTTATTAGCCGCCCGCCAATATTACGGGGAATATATCGAATCATTATTTTTCCCTGACGGCAATACTATATATATGAAAACCGCTCAGCTGGCGGAAATAATCGCTTACGCGCGCTCTCTGTTCCCTCATCTGCAAAGGATTACCGTTTACGGTTCCGCCCGTTTCGTAAATCTGAAAAAACCGGAGGAATTGCTTCAGCTGCGCCAGGCCGGGTTGAGCAGGATTCATATGGGTATGGAAAGCGGCGACGATATTGTCTTGGAGCGGGTAAGGAAAGGTACCACCCCGGCTGAAATAATAGAAGCCGGTAAAAAACTGAAAGACGCCGGTATTGAGGTAAGCGAATACTATCTGGTCGGCATCGGCGGCAAAGACCGGACCGTTGAGCACGCCGTCAACAGCGCCCGGGTATTAAGCGCTATTTCCCCTGATTTCATACGTATCCGCACTTTCGGCCCGGATCGCAATACTCCCATCGAACAGGACATAGCGTCCGGCGCTTTCCAAATGCTTACCCCCCATGAAGCGTTAAAGGAAATCAGGCTGCTGATTGAAAATCTCGACTGCGGCGGCTCCAATATCTTGAGCGACCATATTTCCAACTACAGCAATATCAACGGCCGGCTTCCGGAAGACAAGCGGCTGATGCTCAAACAAATCGACAGAAGTTTGAATATAGATGAGACGCGTTTCCGTCCTCCCCGTTCCTCAGTCATATAGCCGCCTTTTGGTATCCGGCAGGGACGGGTACAAGTCGCGTGTCCGCTGCCTTTCGCCGCGCCCCGCTGCCAAACAGACATGTCTCATAAGTAAAAGCCCTGAAAACGTTCGCTTTGAACATTTTCAGGGCTTCGGTACGTCTTACGCTATTTCCTTGTCCTTTATCCGCCGGAGGCCAGTATAAACCGGTGCAGCATGGCCGCTACTTCCGCTCTGGTGGCTTCGCCTGCCGGGTCAAATATATTATTCGGTTTGCCGCTTATTATGCCGCCGTTGTAAAGGGTCTGCACGTCGTTTTTCGCGTAGTCCGCTATTTGCGCGTCGTCCGCGAAGGTGACGAACTGCCTGGTTACGGGGAACTGTTTATTGGCGTATCCGGCGTAGCGCATGAGGATGGCCGCCAGCTGTTCCCGGGTGATGTTGTCGTCCGGGCCGAATCTGCCGTCGCCGTAGCCTTTTACTATGTTATTGGCCGCCGCCCATTCCACCGCCGTGGTGTAGTAGGCCCCCGC
>JAISWS010000075.1 GCA_031270725.1 Syntrophomonadaceae bacterium
ACCATTCAGGAAATTGTGAATGAGTAAATGTAAATAACAAAATCTCCGGCGCGGCCGGACTTCAAATTTCAGGAAACATTTTCCAATGGAAGGAGGTAAAACTTTTGCGCTTACGGCAACGCAAAGATTTACTGGGTTTGCGGGACATGAAAAAAGAAGAAATAGAGCAGATCATAGATGCGGCTGCGCCTATGAAAGATATTATCCTGCGGGATATAAAAAAAGTACCGGCTCTGCGAGGGAAAGCCCTGATCACGGTTTTTTATGAAAACAGCACCCGTACCCGCACTTCTTTTGAGATTGCCGGCAAGTATTTGAGCATGGATACAGTAAATTTGACAGTGGCGAGCAGCAGCGTTCAGAAAGGGGAAAGTATTAAAGATACGGTTAAGACTATTGAAATGATGGGTTTCGACGTTATGGTTATGCGGCACAACATGAGCGGGGTCGCGCGTTACATAGCTAATCATACCGACATGAGGGTAATAAATGCCGGAGACGGTCAGAATGAGCACCCTACGCAGGCGCTTTTAGATTTATTCAGTATAAAAGAAAAAAAAGGGCGTCTGGAGGATTTGAAAGTGGTTTTGGTGGGAGACATTCTTCATAGCCGGGTGGCGCGTTCCAATATTTACGCTTTGTTAAAATTCGGATGCGAAGTGCGGGTGGTAGGCCCTTCTACTTTAATACCTCCGGATATTGAACAATTGGGGGTAAAGATTTTTTACAGCCTGGAAAAAGCGGCGGCCGGAGCTGATGTGATAAATGTTTTGCGGATTCAGCGCGAGAGGCAGGAAAATGGCTTATTCCCTTCCCTGGATGAATATTCTGATCTTTTTTTAGTCAATAGGGAACGCATAAAAAAAGCCAAAGATGATGTGCTTATACTGCATCCGGGGCCTATGAACAGGGGAGTGGAAATTAACGGAGAATTAGCCGATGGGATAAGCTCCGCCGTCAATGAACAGGTTACCAACGGAGTAGCTGTGCGAATGGCAGTGCTTTATTTAATGGTCGGAGGGGTAAATAGTGAAGTTTTTGATTAAAAACGGGCGAGTTATTGACCCTGCTAATAAAGTAGACGATATCAGAAATATATTTGTCGCTGACGGATTGATAGCTGATAGTGACAATATTGATACTTCGGATAAAGGCGTTGAAATCATAGACGCCAGTGGTTTTATAGTGGCTCCGGGATTTATCGATATGCACGTGCATTTACGGGAACCCGGACAGGAGTATAAAGAGGACATAACCACCGGCAGCTGGGCCGCTGCGGCCGGCGGCTTTACGGCTATTTGCTGCATGCCCAATACCGATCCGGTAGTTGATAACCATGTGGTAGCAAGTTTCATAAAAGAGAGGGCACGTAAATCCGCTTTGGTGAAAGTATGGCCCGTAGGCGCTATTACTAAACAATTAGCGGGAGAAGAATTGAGCGAAATAGCCGGGTTGGTTTCAGCCGGTTGCGTAGCTGTTTCAGACGACGGAAATCCGGTAAAAAAGGCCAATATGATGAGAAACGGTCTCGAATACGCCAAAATGTTTGATTTGCCGGTTCTGTCGCATTGCGAGGAAGAAGATTTGAGCAGCGGCGGGTTAATGCATGAAGGGCTGTATTCCTTTATATATGGGTTAAAAGGAATACCGGCGGCGGCCGAAGCCATTATGGTAGGAAGGGATATAAGTTTAGCCCGCTTGACCGGAGGGCGGTTGCATATATGTCATATATCAGCGGCCGAATCGGTGGAATTAGTGCGCCGCGCCAAAGAAGAAGGCTTGCCGGTTACCTGTGAAGTTACGCCGCATCATTTGGCTTTAAGCGATAAAATTATAGGCTCTTATAACGGTAATACCAAAGTCAACCCCCCTTTGCGGGGACAAGAGCATATTGACGCGTTAATCGCGGCGGTAAGCGACGGGACTATTGACTGCATAGCCACCGATCACGCGCCGCATCATATCGAAAGCAAAGACTGCGAGTTTCAGACGGCCAGCTTTGGCATTTCAGGATTAGAAACAGCGGTGGCGGTGTGTATGGATATGGTTAACCGGAATATACTGGAATTAAATCGGGTTATCGAAATGTTTACCTCGAAACCGGCGGGCATCTTACGCATAAAAGGCGGTGTTTTTGATATAGGAGCGCCGGCCGACATAACTGTTATCGATTTAAAACTGAAAAAAACCGTTGACGTTTCCACCTTTTATTCTAAAGGTAAAAATAGTCCGTTCCACGGGCAGGAATTAACAGGCTGGCCGGTACTTACTATGGTTGATGGTAAAATAGCTGCCCAAAACGGAAAAATTATTATATAATCTGATTAAAGGTTCCCTAAAATAAAAATCGTTCGGAGTATGCTTCCCGGCCGTTTAAATGAATCGCAGGAGTACCGCCGGTGCAAATACATTCAAAAGGACAAAAATATTATGATAGTATCGCAAATGCAGGGAATGGTTATAGATAATACACAAAAAAAATCAGGCTGGTATGAAATGGAGCTTTCCACCCCGTCTTTTGCGTCCGATGCTCAGCCGGGCCAGTTTTTGCACATAAAAACCGGCGACGGAAACTACCCTTTGCTAAGGCGTCCCTTTAGCATCTGTGATTTTGATAAAGACACCGGACGCTTGTTCCTGATGTATAAGTTGCTTGGAAGCGGAACCGAATGGCTGAGCAATGTTATGAGCGGCGGCTATGTTGACATAATAGGGCCTTTGGGAAGAGGGTTTACTTATCCTGCTCCGGGAGCCAGAGTTATTTTGGTCGGGGGCGGCATAGGAATAGCTCCGTTGTTATATCTGGCCAGACGATTGACTGAACGGAAATGCCGGTTGCTGATGTTTTACGGGGCTGAAGAGCGCTGTCAGTTGTCGGCTTTAAATAAATTCAAACGTTTGGGCGTCGGTACAGATGTCGCTACGCGTGACGGCAGCGCCGGTTTTACAGGCTTGGTCACCGATCTTGTCCAGCAAAAAATAGCTTCGGAAAAAGCCGACGTCATATATACCTGCGGGCCCGAAATAATGATGGCTAAGGTGGCCGCTATCGCGGCTCAATACCAGATCCCCGGCGAATTATCTTTAGAGGAATATATGGCTTGCGGGGTGGGGGCTTGTTTAGGCTGCGCCCGTAAATTAAAAACACGAGACGACAATTTTATTAAAATATGTAAAGATGGGCCGGTGTTTTCTTTTTCCCAAATGGAATTTGATTTAAACTGACTGCCGTAGTAACCCGTAAAATATAAAGAGCATAAGGAGTTTATAGTTTGAGTACAAGGCGAAAAAATTTTTCGGAACAATCCGTTTTGGAAACAGTGGATTTAAGCGTTAACCTGGGCGGGTTGTGTTTGAAAAATCCGGTTACGGTGGCTTCCGGAACGTTCGGCTACGGGCGGGAATATGAACCATTTGTTGATATTTCCCGTTTGGGCGCGGTGATTGTTAAGGGTACCACTTTAAAACCCAATTCAGGCAATCCCGCTCCCAGAATTTATGAAACCGCTTCCGGTATGCTCAACTCCATTGGTTTGGAAAATCCTGGCATAGAGGATTTTTTAAACATTCACTTACCTTACCTGTTGGAGCGGGGAGTTAGTGTGATAGCCAATATAGCGGGAAACACTCTGGAAGAATACGAAACGTTGGGCGCTATGATCCGCAAACAAAGCGGCGTTGCCGCCATTGAGCTTAATATTTCCTGCCCCAATGTAAAAAAAGGCGGAATGCATTTCGGAACTGACCCGGACATGGTTTTTCAGGTGGTGAACGCGGTAAAAAAAGCTACCGATCTTCCTGTCATCCCTAAATTATCTCCCAACGTAAGCGATATTACAATCATAGCGCAGGCGGCGCAGGCAGGCGGCGCCAACGCTTTATCCATGATAAACACTCTGATGGGAATGGCTATAGACATAGAAAAAAGGAAACCGGTATTGGGGAACATCTTTGGCGGGTTATCCGGGCCGGCCATCAAGCCTGTCGCTTTGCGCATGATCTACCAGGTGCATAGAGAAATTGATATACCCATTTTAGGCGGAGGCGGCATAATGAGTGCCACTGACGCACTGGAGTTTATAATGGCAGGGTCGTCCGCGGTTTCTATAGGTACCGGTAATTTTGTACAGCCTGGAATTTCTGTTCAGGTGATAAATGAACTGGCCGATTATATGATCGCGAACAATATACCCAGAATCAGTGATTTAATTGGAGCGGCCGTGCGTAAATAGATTTTGCCGGTAGCTTAAAAACAGGAAACGGGGAATGGCGATGAAAGCAAAAGAACGTATTATATTGGCGTTAGACGTTAATTCTAAAGATGAAGCCTTGGAACTGGTGAAAAAAATGGCCGGGTCTGTTGGCGCTTTCAAAGTAGGAATGCAGTTGTATAATTTAGCCGGTCCTGGTATCGTGCGTTGTATAAATGATTTGGGCGGACGGGTTTTTGTCGATTTAAAATTTCATGATATACCCAACACGGTAGCTTCAGCCGGAAGAGTTATGACTGGTCTGGATTGTTTTATGTTTAATGTCCACGCCGCCGGCGGCAGGGTTATGCTGAAAGAGGTAGCGCGGGCGGTAAAAGAGGAAGCGCTGCGTCTGCGCCGCGCGCCGCCTAAAATACTAGCGGTAACGGTTTTAACCAGCATTTCCCAGAAAGAGATGGAGGACGAAATGCTGATAAAAGGCCGCACTGTAGAACAGGTAGTCGCCGCTTGGGCGAAAATGGCGCAGCAAAGCGGTATTGACGGAGTGGTTTGTTCGCCGCGGGAAATCGCTGTCATAAGAGCTTGCTGCGGTTCGGATTTTATAATAGTAACTCCGGGGATACGTCCTCAATGGTCAGAGGAAGGAGATCAAAAACGCGTCACTACCCCGCGGCAGGCTTTGGATTACGGGGCGGATTATATGGTGATCGGACGCCCGATAATAAAAGCCGGCGATCCTGTCGAAGCGGCCAGGTTAATAATAGACGAATTGGAGGCTTAAAAAATATGCTGGATAAAGATGAAGCTCTGAAAATATTTTCGGAAGCGGGGGCGCTGTTAAACGGACATTTTTTGCTGACTTCCGGCCGTCACAGCAATCAATATATGCAGTGCGCCCAGGTATTGCAATATCCTGAAGCGACGCAAAAACTGGCGGAGCATATCAGAGACGTTTTCGCGAAAGACGAGATTGATCTTGTAATCGGGCCGGCTATGGGAGGAATAATCGTAGCCTATGAAACCGCGAGGCAGCTCAGGGTTCCTGGTATTTTTGCCGAGCGCGTCGATTCTGAAATGCGGTTGCGCAGAGATTTTACCATCGTACCCGGACAAAAAGTGCTGGTGGTGGAAGACGTTATTACTACCGGAGGTTCGGTGCGGGAAGTGATAGAAGTGGTGAAAGAAAACGGCGGAAAGGTGGCTGGCGTTGCCGTGTTGGTAGACCGCAGCGGAGGCAAAATAAACTTTGGGGTAAAATTTGCCGCTGTTTTGACTATGGATATAGAATCATGGGAGGCTTCCGAATGCCCCCTTTGTAAAAACGGGCGGGGAGCCCCTGTAAAACCTGG
>JAISWS010000093.1 GCA_031270725.1 Syntrophomonadaceae bacterium
TTAATGCCGCTTCAGGCGCATTCCCATATTTCTCTTTACCCGAGTTGATCGTTGCAGGTGAGAAAGAAGATGTGTTTGTTGATTTGGGTGTGTATAATGGTTTCTCTTCGAGATGTTTTATCGAATGGTGTAATAAAAACGGTAAGACCCCAAAAAAAATTTTTGGATTTGAGCCTGACGAGCATAATTATAATTTATCAAAATCGGTTTTTGATAGGATTGATGTTACGAATAAACTGTTCAAGTATGGCGCCGGAGAGGAAAGGGCAGTTCTGAAATTCAATTCAAAAAGCGACTCATCCTCTGCCTTTTCCGATATGGGAGATGTTGAAGTTGAGGTTCGTCCGTTGGACGAGGTATTGGAGGGAGAGGATATCACCTTTATAAAAATGGACATTGAGGGGTCGGAGCTCGCCGCTTTAAAAGGTGCAAAAAATATAATTAAAAGCCGGAAACCGAAGCTTGCTATTTGCGTATACCATAAACTCGATGATATATACGTAATCCCTGCATACATTTGGTCGCTTGTTCCGGAGTACGACTTGTATTTACGGCATCATAGCAATAGTTTGCTCGAAACGGTATTGTACGCTGTTTATAGGGAGAACAGGATAAAGTAGGAGCGAGTTATCATACTATGAAAAAAGTAATTGTTTATACCCATGCATATAATGCACAAGCGACTATTGGCCGTACAATTGAGAGCATAATCAATCAAACATATAAGGATTGGACATATTACTGCGTTGATAACGGTTCAACAGACCGCACCGGTGAAATAATACGCCAATATGCCGAAAAGGATTCGAGGGTAATACCGCTTGCAAATAAACAAAACCATGTTTATGAAAAAGGAAATGCGATTTTTGAAATAATGGATTTCGATATGAGCGAGTATTATTGCGCACTTGACGCAGATGACGAATATAAGTCTGATTTTCTCGAAAAAATGACGGCACTAATCGAGAAAGAGGCACTTGACGTTATTGCCTGCGGGAGCGATTTCATAGATTCGCGAACAAATCAACTTCAAGGTGTAAGAAAACTCAATAACAATCTTATTTTAGAAGGAGCGGATTTTGGCAAATATTTCTCTTCGATTCATCAGTTCATGCGGACGATATGGGGCAAGCTGTATCGGACATCGTTATTGAAACAATGCAATTGTACAAATTATTTAAATAATTTCCATGAAATTACCTATGGTGCAGACACCTTGTTTACTATGCATGTATTTTTAAAATCAAATCGCGCAGGAATATTAGCGGGAACCTTCCACAAATATTATGTTTCTCCCAAAACCGTTTCATATAAAATGGATAACAAGCGCATTAATTCTGATAGAATATTATATGATGAAGCGATTAATTTTTTGATTGGAAAAGTCGGATTTATCAGTCCGCAGAATGAAGAGTTTTTAAATGCCATCTATTTCAACGCCATTAAAGATACCCTGAACGTTGTATTGAACGCGCAAATATCAGTCCCCGAAAAAATGAAATTAATTCAGGAAATCTTCATCTGCCAATATACACAAGAATTAATTCAACATAATTACGCAAGTATCAGTAGCGCATTGAATAAATTGCGTGGCGCGGTTTTAAAATGGCTTCTTGTTCAAAAGGAATGTCGTCGGGATGAAGGCGCAGAAACGGTGGTCGAAATCCTTGCGGATATGTATAAGGATTTACCTCAGTTAATCACACAAGATAATTTAAAATACATAATCTCAAAAATGCCGGAAATAGTTGAATATCTGTTGCAGAAAGACTATAACCGAGTTTTGGAAAGACTTCAAACATGGTTTAAACGGCATGACGCGGATATTCCCGCGCTGACGGGGCTTGAAATTGACGCTTACCACGCTTTGAACAAGCCTGACGATGAAATTTTCACGCTGTACACAAGTATCAGGAAAGACCGTCCGCAATCTTCAATGTCACTTGACATTGATTTGCGTAGCAAAAAGCTAATGGAGAAATATCCTTTGCTAAAAAATATGAGCGTCAGCTTAGCTTCCGCGTTTCCGTATGCAATCCGCTGGGCTATGAAAGGCAACTATAAGCAGGCCTTGGACGCGTTTGTTTCAGTACAAAATATCGTAGTAAATGACGATGACACCGAAGTATATATTATGTTTGCTCAAAATCTTTCAGCCGCTGCGGAGAACACGGACGCCTATATATATTTCAAAAAGGTATGGATATCTTATTTGATTGACTGCTCACGCATAGGGGAAGCAATCAAGGAACTTGACGAAATGGAATCGTTATTACCTGACGATGAAGAGTTTATAGAATTGCGAAAAAGGCTGGATGCATAGATTTCAGAGGAAAGCGGCCAATGAGGCTTGAGCGGCGTGTACGCGAATGCCGACGGGGCATGGGGCGGCGCCCCATTTTAAATAAAAAGGTTCCCAACGCGGACCAATAAATTCTTGGGCTTGCGGGAAAGCGTCCGCGTTGGTATACTTATTCCGGAAGCGGGGTGCAGGAAGCGGGGTGAACTCTATGCCCGGCGGGATAATGGTCAGGGGCGTGTTCTTTTTCATGGCTTACGCCTTTCTGGGATGGCTTGTGGAATGCTGCTACACCCGGCTTATGGATGGTCACTGGGTTAACCGGGGCTTTTTGCACGGGCCTTTTCTTCCGATTTACGGCTTCGGCGGCGTTATCACCGTCTATATCCTGCAAAAAATCAGCGAACATGTCCTTTTGCTTTTTCTGGTCTCTTTTTTCTTCCTTTCCCTGCTGGAATACGTCACTTCCTGGATTGCCGAAAAAGCCTTCAAGATCAAATGGTGGGACTACTCCCAGCACAAATTCAACCTATCCGGCCGGGTCTGCCTGCTGAACTCCTTTTATTGGGGCTTGGCGGGCGTGGCAGTGACGGAACTGCTTCACCCCGCCCTGACGGAGTTGGCGGCCCTGGTGGGCGCCCGCTGGCAGTTCATCCTCGCAGCCGTCTTCCTGCTTTACTTCCTTGTGGACCTGTCCCTGGCCCTGCGCCGGGCCGCAGATTTTGGCAAGGTCCTGGGGGAATGGGAGGCCCATGCGGAAAGGCTGGAGCAGGAAATCCGGGAAAAGCAACGGCAATATGAAGAAAAAGCCCGGGATTACGAAAAGAATATGCAGCTTTACCGGGAAAAATGGCGTCATAGCGTGGCTGAGGCTAAGGAGCGCCGGTTGCGGGGCCTGGCGGCCCAGGGAACGGAGTTTCAGAAAAAAATGGAGCAGCTCAACGAGGACCTGCGCCTTACCCTGAAGCAGGCCAAAGAGGAACTGGCCGCCGCCGCCAACCGCAGGGAAGGGGCCGTCAACGCCGCCTATCAGAGGTTTTACCACAGCATCCGGCAGATGTTGGAGCAAAATAAAGCCGCCTCACACTACCGCAATATGCGGGGGCTGCTTCACGCCTTTCCCAGCAGCCTTCCCCTTAGCGACCGGTTCGCCGGCGAGGGACTCTGGCCGGCCATCCGCAGCATCATAAAAGAGAAAAGGAACAAGCGGCGCAATTACCGAAAATTAAACGAAGGAGGAGAAGAAATGAAAAAGTATGTTTGTTCAATATGCGGCTATGTCTATGACCCGGCAGCGGGGGACGCCGACAGTGGGATTGCTCCCGGCACGGCCTTCGAGGACATTCCCGATGACTGGGTCTGCCCGGACTGCGGCGTGGGCAAGGACATGTTTGAGGTCCAGGAGTAGAAAAACGCGAAAAATCCGGCTGCGGAGTATGAGTGCTTTACGACGTCTAAAACTTTACTAAGCGCCGGCCGCTTCCCGTCAAACATCTGCGCACCTGCGCTTTGCAGATAGCAGATTGG
>JAISWS010000111.1 GCA_031270725.1 Syntrophomonadaceae bacterium
AGAGTTTAAAACCTGAAATGGCCGCGTTTACAGTTTCTGATGGATTTATAATCATAAAAAAATTTATAATAATTATAATGATTATAAAAAATAATTTACTTATATTTTTCATTTTACCCTGCCTTATACTAATGATTATTTATATGTCAAAAAGATTTTTATAGAAGTGTTTGCCAGGTTAAAGTTTATGTTGTCTGGCGCAATTGAGGGAATTAACGCAAATAAAAGGAAGGATTTCCGGTACTGGTATTACGGATAATTTAAAGCTGTGAAACCTGAGCGGCGGACGGCTGGCGAATTAAGAAAGGAAATTAAATGGAAAACAGACCGAAAATAGGGGTGGCTTTAGGTTCGGGAAGCGCCCGCGGATTAGCGCATATTGGCGTCTTGCAAGTGCTGACGGAAAACAGCATTCCCGTCGACCTCATTGCCGGCTGCAGTATGGGCGCTATGGTGGGAGGGATATACGCGACAGGGGCCGATATGAAAATGCTGGGAAAAATGGCTGAAAACATCGATGCTAAAATGTTTTTTGACATTTCCTATCCCAGAATGGGTTTTATTGCCGGGGAAAAAGTAAAAAAATTACTTTCTTTGCTTACTAAAAATAAAAATTTTGAGGATTTGGATATTCCTTTTTACGCGGTAGCGACGGATTTAATCAGCGGGCAGAGAGTGGTACTGAATGAAGGTTCGGTAATGGAAGCGATTCGGGCCAGTATTTCTATACCGGGTGTTTTTCAGCCGGTGAAAAAAGATGGCATGGTGCTGGTAGACGGCGCGGTTACAGACCTGTTACCGATTGAAGTAGCCAAATCACATGGAGCGGATATAATCATAGCGGTGGAAGTTAATTACACTCACAGTAAAGAAACGGAGATTAACAGTATTTTGGATGTGCTGATGACTTCTCTGGATATCATGCAAAGAGTTCAGTTTGATTTGGTGGAACCCAAGGCCGATATTTTATTAAAACCGAAAGTGGGACATTTCGCGCCGTGGGATTTTGGCTCGGTTAAACAGTTGATTGATTTGGGGCGCGCGGAAACTGAACCCTATATAATGAAAATCAAGGAAATGCTGAATACCCCTCCGGCCTTGCCGCGCGGCAAAAGCTGATATACTTCCCCGTATACTCCTTCAGCCCCGAAGGCGGGCAAACAAGCGGGCACGGGCTGAAAGGCGGACAAGGCTATTTAAGGGCGCTGAACCTGGTACTATGGGGGATAGATAATAGAATATCGCTCTGCGACTGAGGAAGATAATATAAAAGTTAAATCTGAACGGGGGCGGTATGATAATCGCGCCTTCCGCTTCTCGCTTCCGGCCTGGGGGCGGCTAAAGCGTAATAATCGCTGGCTCTTACGTCTAAAGCCAGCATTTGCCCTGCCGGGCCGTCATCATATCTGGTCAGGTTTTTTATGTCCTGCCCGCGGCTTATGACCGGGAGCCGAGTACAATTTTTAATATTACGCAGGACTTTTTGGCCTTTTGGTGAAAAAGCTAAAACGCGAATGTAACCCGGACCGATTTGGTCGAAGATTTTTATTTGCTCTTTGCTTAAAGAAAAAAGGACATACAGTAATACGCGGTTGATTTTGGTCATATTATAGCGCTTACTTTTAATTTTTTTCCGCAGCGTATCTAAATTGCCGCGGGAATGAGCCGCTTTTATTATGCGATGTTCCAGGCCCTCGTTAATGTCGTTTATTTTTGCAAGCTCCGCCGGCTTTAACGAACGCAGCTTAATCATTATAGCCTGTTCGAACGCGTGAGGCGGGACAGGTGCGCGGCCCAGCGTGATTTCCCGCTGTATGATGCCGGAGCTGAAAAGGGGCATGGATAAAGGGTTTTGAGAAAAATATTTCAGCGGCGAACTGGATGTAAGTTCGTTTCTTATGGCGCTGGCTGTTGGATAAGGTTTGTTTTCAAAGCCGCTGGATAAATAATTTTTTATGGGTATGGTCATAGGAACGATAGGAAGGTTTTTTTCTTGTAATATACGCAGATATTCTAAAGCCAGAATATTGTTTGGGCCTTGTAATATTTCTTTTAAGTCCGGGGTATCCAAGTAATCCTGCAAAGCCCGGGCTCTTGCTGAAGGAAAATTCAAGCCGGAAGACAGATAATGCCGTAAATAACTTTTGAAAGCGGACGTTTCTTGAGAAAGCTCAGAAGCGATTGGCTTTAAAAGTTCCATCTGTCCGCACTCGCTGCCAAAAAGCAGATGGGTAACGACTTCCAGGCGGTTCATTAATTCTAAAACGCCGGCGGCGAAATAGCTGGCGCTGCGAACGGCGAAACAAAAAGGGAGTTCGATAACTAAATCGGCGCCGCCGCGCAAAGCCATTTCCGCGCGCGCCCATTTATCACATATGGCAGGCTGGCCGCGCTGAACAAAATTACCGCTCATTACGCAGACGCAGCTTGCGTCAGGGTACTTTTCCCGGACGGTTTGCAGAAGAAATAAGTGCCCGTTGTGAAAGGGATTAAATTCGGTGGCTATGCCGATAACCATAATATTAAAGTCCTTTTGGGTTTATAAATTCGTGCCTAATTTGGTGTCCCATGTGCTTTCTTTGAATTTCTTTAGATTAAAGTAACTGATAATTAGTGGAATTATGTATAAAATAGGCAAACAAAACAACATTCCAGTTGACATTACTAAAAAACTTCTTTTTAAAGCGTCTGGATAACTTAGAATGCGGGCCTCCCGATAACAAATTTTAGTGCTCAGTAATGCTTTGCCGAGCGTACATCTGAAAGATGACAAACAAAATGCTTCAATAATTAATTAATAGTTTCACGACAAATTGTATCATAATAAGTGGAAATATGCTAAGATAAAATAAGGTAATTATTGCGTTATTCTAATGTTATGGGGGTATAGAAATGAGTTTACTGAAGGAAATACGAGAAAAAGCGGCCAGGAATTTAAAAACCGTCGTTTTACCGGAAGGGCTTGAAGAAAGGACGCTCAAAGCAATAAAGACTATTGTTGACGAGAAAATTGCCGTGCCGATCGTTTTAGGTGATCCGGGAGCGGTAAAAGACCTGGCCGGTAAAATTGGAGCTGATATTTCCGGAGTTGAGATTATTGATCCGGTGAAAGCCAGCTTTTTTGATGATTTCGTACAAGCTTTTTATGAAATGCGCAAATCCAAAGGGGTTGATTTGGATAAAGCTAAGCAAACAATGACGGATCCGTTGTTTTTTGCTTCTATGATGGTTAAAACAGGCCGGGCGGACGGAGAAGTGGCAGGGGCCCAAAACACTACCGGCAATGTTCTGAGGCCGGCTTTGCAAATTATCAAAACCGCGCCGGGAATTCCCGCCGTCTCAGGATCATTTATTATGATCATACCTGATTGCGAATACGGAGACGCCGGTATGTTGGTTTTCGCCGATTGCGCTGTTACTATTGATCCTACCGCTGAGGAGCTGGCGGCTTTTGCCGCGTCTTCAGTAAAAACAGGTATAGATTTATGCGGGATGAAAGATCCTAAAGTGGGAATGCTTTCTTTTTCAACTAAAGGCAGCGCTGCCCATGCCAGCGTTGATAAGGTTGTAGAAGCGATAAAAATCGCTAAAGAAAAGTTCCCTGATATTAAAGTTGATGGGGAATTCCAGCTGGATGCCGCTATCGTTCCTGACGTAGGAGCGTCAAAAGCTTCTGGCAGCGCGATAGCCGGCCGCTGTAACGTGCTGATATTTCCTGATATTAACGCTGGAAATATAGGATACAAACTGGTACAGCGCTCAGCTAAAGCGGAAGCGATCGGGCCTATCCTGCAAGGATTGGATAAGCCGGTTAATGATTTATCACGCGGCTGCAGCGTAGAGGACGTAATTAATGTTGTAGCGATGACGGCGGTAAGGGCTTGAACGGACAGATAAGACGGCGATATAAAAAATAATGTAAGGAGGAATACAAGTAATGAAGGTCTTGGTGGTTAACTGCGGCAGTTCATCTATTAAGTATCAGGTGGTTAATATGTTGGATGAATCTGTATTGGCGGTAGGGTTAGTTGATAGAGTAGGTATTCCCGGAAGTACTTTGGAGCACAAACCGGAAGGTAAAGATAAAGTAGTTATTAAGGAAAATCTGTCTGATCATACGGCCGGAATGAAACTGGTTTTAAGCACTTTGGTGGATACTCAGTACGGATGTTTAAAAAGCATGGATGAAATTGGGGCCGTGGGGCACAGAGTAGTGCATGGAGGTGAGTTTTTTTCCAAATCGGTCATTATTGACGATGAGGTTAAAAAAGTAATCCGCGATTGTTTCGAAATCGCGCCTTTACATAATCCTCCTAATATGATGGGGATTGAAGCGTGTATGGAGCTGATGCCGCATGTAAATCACGTGGCGGTTTTCGATACCGCTTTCCATCAAACAATGTCGCCGGCCAATTATATGTATGCGCTTCCTTATGAGGTTTATGAGAAATATCGTGTGCGCCGGTATGGTTTTCACGGAACCTCGCATTATTACGTATCTCACAAAGCATCAGAAATGTTAGGCAAACCTTATGAAGAATGTAAAATAATTACTTTGCATTTATGCAACGGCGCCAGCATGGCAGCTATAAAGTACGGCAAAGTAATAGGTACCAGTATGGGTTTTACCCCATTGGAAGGGTTAGTTATGGGGACGCGTTCCGGCGATGTTGATCCGGCTATTGTTTTTTTCCTGATGGATAAAATGAATTTAAACTCCACGGAAGCTAACGATTACTTTAACAAAAAGTCCGGAATGCTGGGCATATCAGATGTATCTAGTGACCTGCGCGACATTGAGGAGGCCGCCGCCGCTAATAACAAGCAAGCCCAGCTGGCTTTGGAAGTATACTATAATAAAGTAAAGGGCTATGTTGGCAACTATATAGCGAAGTTAAACGGTTGCGACTGTATAGTATTTACCGCTGGCGTCGGAGAAAATGGCATTAACATGAGGGAAGCCATATGTAAGGATATGGATTATTTAGGAATTATTATGGATGTAGAAAAAAACAAAGTGAGAGGTAAACAAGTTGACGTTTCTACTCCCGATTCTAGAGTGAAGGTTTTTGTA
>JAISWS010000130.1 GCA_031270725.1 Syntrophomonadaceae bacterium
GCTCTTTAAGAGGCACGCCCGCGGACAGGACCGCCTCCGGTCTGCCGGCGAAGGGCATGGCCGCGGGCGTGCCTCTTCTTGAGTATCCTTCCCGCGGCATGTTTTTTCCGTGAGATAGTTTTAACCTTGAGCAGATACATTCTATGCGTTTATCCTGACTTGTTTTTGAGTTGCCGCTTTGCGGCAACCGGTGTATATTCTTACGCCTATCCTGGCATTTGAATTTGCGCTGTCGTTCTTCAAGAATCTTTCCGAAAATCCGGAAAGCCCGTGCATCCTGGATTTAAGCGCCAGCCTCAAGATGTCCGCAGCCTCACGCGCGGGGATTGAGCAAAAATAGTTCGGGCCGGTATTCGAAGTGAACGGTGTCGAAGTAAAGCCATTTCCCGCCCCAGATAAAACTGTGTTTTTCAAAAACCTCGATAAGGGCCAGGGGCGCCATCCAGCGTTTTTCGTAGGGCAGTTCAAACCAGTTTTTGTCCCGCGTCATAATGTTGCGCCAATAGTAAGGTTTTCCGCCCCAGTCTTTGGCCATAAAATCCAGGGCAAGCCCGTACCCGTGGTAACTCCGGCTGGCGGTTCCCGCGATGGGCCGCCAGTAAAAACCCCCAAGGTGGCTGATCCCCTCAAGAAAGCGGCGGACTTCCCCGTCCGTTTGTACAAGGATTTTGAGATCCCGGTCCACAAGTTCCAGCTTCTCCGCCGCGAGTTTATGCAGGCGCACCGGAAACCCCATAAGCGTAACGCGGACAAGCTGGGATTCCGCGGCTTCCCGGGTGGGCGCTTCCAAAAGGTGGGACAAAAAAGCCTCGTTCCGGGCGGGCGGGTTTTCTCTATCCGCCGCGAGGCGATCCCGAAGGCGGGCCTTGGTCTGCTCATCAAGTTGGGGCACCGGCGGAAGCCCCCGGGGATAGTTATAAAACCGCAGGCCGGTAAATTCCTTCCACCGGGAGCGCTCCGCCTCGGGCATCATCCTGCCGTTGGCCCAGAAGTACCAGGAGTCATCTATCCGCAGAGCCCAATCGCCATCCCGGAAGGACCTTTCCGCGATGCGGCCGGGATAGGCCTCCGCCAGGGCCCGGGTCTCCCGAAAACCCGGAGCGCCGGCGCCGGGAATAAGTTCGGGGGCAAAAGACTCAGGCGGTAATTCGCCGTTCACCGCTTCGGACGCGGCGGGAGCAGTTTCCCGGTTTCCGCCGGCGGCGGCCCGGACAGAATAGAGTATTCCCCCAGCCGCGATAAACAGGGCCGCCAAAACCTTTATCATATTAAAAATGTTCTTCTTCATTTCCGCTCTTACTATAGCCCGAAAAAAAAATACCTTCCAGCCCGAATGTGCGGCAATTCAAAGTTTAGACTCATGGCGCGCCTGTATTGCCGGAAAACGCAGGGCCTGACGGCGCCGCGTCCGGTCTGCCTCTCGCTGTCCGTGAATTGCCGGTTCTCTTTGCCCTCCCTTACATTTTGTTATGAATTGTGGTAGGTTTTTTCACATGGAAGAAATGAAGGCTTGCTATGCAGGGGAAGATTGGAACCTCATTCAGAATTTTTCCAATGCGGGCGATTATCAGGAAACCTGCGCGGAGATCGTGCCGCACAAATTGTTTAAGGAGATAAAGATAAATGGAAACTTTTGAAACGATTCTTACTGCCGCAAATGACTTTTTCAAGCAGAACAATTACGATGAAGCCCTTAAAGAGTACGAAAAGGCCTTGGCCATCTGCGAAGCGGATGAGAAAAAATATTCAGAAACCGCAATGGTTAACACTCAAATCGGCCAAGTGTATCGAAAAAAGGGTAACTATGAAGAGGCGATTAAATCGTACCAAAAGGCCGCTGAAATTCTAAAAAACGCTTTGGGAGAAGAACATTCTGAAACGGCAACCGCTTATAATAATATCGGAGTTACTTATTACCGGGCAGGAGGAAAATACGAGGAAGCCCTCCAATGGTACTTAAAAGCCGCTGAAATCCGTAAAAAGGTCACAGGAGAGCGGAAACCCGCTACAGCAACAGTTTATTTCAACATAGCGGACAGCTATGTCAAACTCGGTCAACAAACAGAGGCGGCTGCCTGGTATTTAAAAAGCATCTCAGTCTATAGCAATGCCGTTGAAGATTACGTCAAAAAAGCTAATTATATTAAGGCCGGTGAATACTGCGAAAAAATATCTGACCTGGCGAAAAATGTTTTGCCTGATTCGCGTCAGGAAATAGTTGCCGTTTATTCGAAGCTGGTGGGAATCTTTGCGGGCACGGGTAAATATTCCGACACGCTTAAATGGTACAATAGAATTTTTGAAATTGAATCAGAGGAAACTGAATCGCTGGAAAATACGGATGAATTATTTACAAATAAATGGCTGGAAATAAGCGGCAAATATTTGGATTTCCACGATAAATATTCTGATATTCAAAAGACGATAAATGCAAATATTGAACGTAAATACGAAAATTTACTCAACCGGAGCGGCAAATCATCAGAAGAGCAGGAAGGAATAAATTCTTATAAGAATAAAGCGGTTTCCCAACAAAGCTCAAAAACCGGTTTTACGGCGTCCGGTATTTTTTTGCGGAAAGCGCGGGGGGCGGATATATCACGTCAAGCGCAGCGGGTTTTGCTGTGTTTTGACCGCACCAGCAGCCAAAGACCCGATGACATAATTGATGATGTGCTTTCCGACGACGCGGGGATAGATTGTGTCGTTTCTTTTGTTGATATTGACAAACAATTTAATGAAGACGATTTGCGCACCGAATTAAAAGAAACGCAGGTTTTGGTTGTTTATGTAACGCTGGAAATGCTCGATTCTATATCAACAAACTCTATTCCGGTTGAATTGCGGCTGGCTAAAGAACTCAATATCTCCATATTGCCAATCGCGCAGGATAACGGTTTGCTGCCGTTTTTCACGGAAAAAATCGGCAAACTCCACGGTATAGCGAAAAATGACGCCGAGTACCGGACAAAACTTAAAGCGCAGTTAGAGAATTTCTTAGCTTCCGAGGAACTTCGGAAAAATATTGCTTCCCAGGCTTTTACAGCCGAAATTTTTCTCAGTTACCGCAAGGTTGATCTGGAAGAAGCCCGGGCGTTTATGAAAAACCTTCATCATGTTGAAGGTTTACAGGGCATTTCTATTTGGTACGACCATTTTTTGACAGCGGGCAGAGAATTTGACGTGGAAATCCGCGACGCCATCGAAAACAGTAATGCCTTTGTTTTGTTGGTTACACCGCATATAACCGAAAAAAACGCCGCGGGAGAAATAAATTATGTCGCCCGCGAAGAAGCGCCATTTGCGGTTGAAAAAGAGAAACCAATAATACCGGTCGAAGTTAAACCCCGTGATGCGTCAACATTTGCCGTGCTGTTCCCCAACATAGGGGAACCGATTTCCCCGTCGGTATTGAATGAAGCGTTTCGCGCGAAACTGGGTGAAAAAGCATATATAAAAGCCCTTGGCAGCGAACGGTCATACCTGTTGGGCATGGCGTATCTGCTTGGCTATCGAGTGGAACGTGATACCGAACACGCGATACAACTGTTAAAAGAATCAGCGAAGACTCAAGACAAGTCCGCCCTTGACGCATCGGAACAATTGGCGAAAATTTATGAACAGGGCCTTCTTGGTTCTCTCTCGATTAATTACAATGAAGCGCTTCCCTGGCGGCAAAGGGCGATCAAAATATGCAAACGCATGTATGGGAAAAACCATCCCAATACGGCAAAGGCGTACAATAATATGGGGAAAGTCTTTTACAATCTGGGCAAATATAAAGAAGCCCTGAAATATTATAACCTGTCGTACCGGATAAACAAAAACGCGTTTGGATTAACATCTATCCAAATTGCCGAAAATTATAACAATATCGGCGAAGTTTATATAAAACTTGATAAAACCTTTGGCGTTAATGTTTTATATGATGCGTTAAAAATTTATCAAAATGAATATGGCGAAAATCATCTACTGGTTGCCGACACCTTGGTTAATATTGGCCGTATTTATAGTGAAAATAAATCTTATAAAACTCTCGATAATACTGCGGACGGTAAGATCGATGAACAAACGGATAGCGTTTTTAGTGAGTATTTTATGTCTTTCAAAAAGGCGCTAGAAATATATAATAAAACTTACGGGGAATATCATTACTCTGTCGCGGCGACATACATTTATATGGGGAGATTTTATATTTTAGCCGGAAACTATACCAAAGCGCTGGAAAATTTATTTAAGGGTTTAGGTATTTTTGAGAAACTATATAGTCAAAACCATCCGTTTATTGTCTTTCCGCTCATAAACATTGCCCTGGCATATTCACATTTGGATCAAAACAATAAAACCCTGGATTATTTATCAAAGGCCCTGTCACTGGAAAAAAAGTTTTCGGTTGAAAGTCAGCCGGCATTAAAGCCGTTATATCCTGAACTGGGCGAATTATACTTACGCCTTAACAATTACGACGAAGCTTTGAAGTATTTCATTAAAGATGTGGAGAATTTAGCAGCCGATTATGATGCGGATGAAGAAAACATAAAATACGAAAGAAAATATTACAATAGTGGGAAAGGTCTTAAATGGATGACTAAAATCACATCAAGAATCAAAAATATGCCATTGCATCTATTCCTTGTGATTTCTCTGATAGTTATAGATCTACTTGTCAAATTACTTAAAAATATTGTAGGAAATGTGAAACTGATCACCTCGTATATTGGGTTCAGAATAAAAATGAAAAAGGAACCTGATGATATTAGACAATTCGGTTCAGCCGTATACTCAAGTTTTAGCTATTTAGATAATCAATTAATGTCCCATACAATGCTTAGAAATATCCGCGATAAATATATACAAATTGGAGATATTTGTTGTCTGGCAAATGAATATAACGCTGCGTTGAATTATTACAATAAAGCATTGGATATATTAAAAAGAACCAATGAGGAGGAAGATCGTGTATCTACCGGCTCGATTTTGTTGAACTTGGGCGTTGTAACTATTACCTTGTATTATGATATTGGCAATGCTTATTTTCATTTGGGAAACATGG
>JAISWS010000172.1 GCA_031270725.1 Syntrophomonadaceae bacterium
CTGATTATCTGGCGTTCCCGTTCTGACAGAATATCAAGGTTAGAGCGTATTTTTTCTTCCTGGATTTTTAAATCCACCATATCGACTATATCGGTTTCTATGGTCAAAACGTCGATCAAAGATAATTCTCCGCCTTCCTGGTCATAGCCGATAGGCTCATACAGCGATATTTCCTGTTTTATGTTTTTTATATTGCGCAAATGCATCAGAACTTCATTTTCAATGCAGCGGGCGGCATAGGTAGCCAGCCGTACACCGCGCTCGCCGCTGTATGTTTTGATGGCTTTTATCAAACCGATGGTGCCGATAGAAATAAGATCATCCAGTTCTTCGCCGCTGTTTTCGTATTTTTTTACCACATGGGCCACCAAGCGTAAATTATGTTCTGTCAGAACATGTTCAGCTTCTTCGCTGCCTTCTTCTAATTTCTGCAAATAAAAACGTTCTCTTTTTTCATCCAGGGGCTGAGGGAAAACCTGGTTGTTAAGATAACCGAAAAAAAGCCAGAAACCTTTTACTAAAGCCGCCGATATTGCTAATATACTTGCCAGTACGGTCACATTTCCACCTCCGTTTATTTCAACGCTTAATACTAAACATATGAAAAATAACCAGTAAAAGTGACCGATTGCGACAATATTATTATTGGCAGTAGAGCTATTATTTAACTTTTAATATTTTATGAGCAACAGGCCCTTTTCATCCGCGCTCAGTTTTATAGTACTCTCAGGCGGTATTTGCGCTTCAATAATCTGACGGGCCAGCATAGTTTCTACTTCCTGCTGAATTAAGCGCTTTAAAGGACGGGCACCGTAATTTATATCATAGCCTTTTTCCGCCAGATAATGAAAAGCTTTTTCATCCCAGGTCAGTTGCGCCCGGGTAGTTTTATTAAATCTGCCGGCTAAATTTTTAAGCAGTATTCCGGCGATAGCTTCTATTTCCGGAGCCTCCAAGCCGTGGAAAAATATTATTTCATCGATACGGTTTAAAAATTCCGGACGGAAAGAGCGGCGCATCAGCGTCATCAATTTCCCCTTTATGTTTTCATAACTTTCGCCTTGCTGCTGTAACTGTAAAATATCCGCGCTGCCTAAATTGGATGTCATGATAATTACGGTATTGCGAAAATCTACAGTTCGCCCCTGTCCGTCAGTTAAACGGCCTTCATCTAAAATTTGCAGAAAAGCGTTAAAAACATCGTTGTGGGCTTTCTCAATTTCATCGAAAAGCACTACTGAGTAAGGTTTTCGCCGAACCGCTTCTGTTAGCTGTCCTCCTTCCTCATAACCGACGTAACCGGGAGGAGCCCCTATCAGGCGCGCTACACTGTGTTTTTCCATATATTCGGACATATCGACGCGGACGATGTTACGTTCATCATCGAATAAGCATTCGGCCAAAGCCCGGCTCAATTCAGTTTTCCCAACTCCGGTCGGACCAAGAAAAATAAAACTTCCGATAGGCCGCTGAGGATCCTTTAATCCGCTTCGGGCCCGTAATACCGCTGATACTACCGCTTCTACCGCTTCCTGCTGTCCTACCACCCGATTATGGATAATGTCATCCAAATGGGCCAGTTTTTCTTTTTCTCCTTCCAGCAAACGATGAACAGGAATATGTGTCCACCGGTTAAGGATCTGAGCAATGTCTTCTTCGTCCACTTCTTCTTTTAAAAGCATATCGCGCCGTTCCTGACGGGCCAGTTTTTCTTCTTCATTTTTCAAGTTTCTTTCCAGTTCATTTAAACGTCCATATTTCAATTCCGCTATTTTATTTAGATCATATTCACGTTCAGCCCGCTCTATTTCCAGACGGCAGTCTTCAATATCTTTTTTTATTTTTCCCAAAAGGGCAATTCCTTCTTTTTCTATTTCCCATTGAGCGTTCATAGTATCGCGTTCGGTTTTTAAATCTTGCAGTTCCTGTAAAATAATATCCAGACGCTGGTGAGAGACATTGTCTTTTTCTTTTCCCAAAGCTGCGGCTTCGATTTCCAGCTGCATGACCCGTCTGGTTATTTCATCCAAAGCCTCCGGCATACTGTCGTTCTCGGTTCTCATTTTAGCTGCCGCTTCATCAATCAGGTCGATGGCTTTGTCGGGTAAAAAACGGTCGGATATGTAGCGGTCCGATAAAACAGCCGCCGCAATTAAAGCCGAATCCTTTATTCTTACTCCGTGATGTATCTCATAACGTTCTTTCAAACCTCTTAAAATGGACACCGTATCCTCCACCGAAGGCTGGTCGACCCAAATAGGCTGGAAACGTCTTTCCAGAGCCGCGTCTTTTTCAATATGCTTCCGGTATTCTTTAATGGTGGTCGCGCCTATGACCCGCAGTTCACCGCGCGCCAGCATTGGTTTCAGCAGGTTGCCGGCGTCCATAGCCCCTTCCGCCGCACCTGTTCCAACCACAGTGTGCAGTTCGTCTATAAACAGTATTATGCGTCCCATAGATTGCTCCACTTCTTTAAGAACCGCCTTTAGTCGTTCTTCAAATTCGCCGCGGTATTTTGCTCCGGCTATTAAAGCGCCCATATCCAAAGCAATAATTTGCTTATCTTTCAGTCCTTCCGGAACATCACGGGCGATTATCCTCCGGGCAAAGCCCTCGACGACCGCTGTTTTTCCAACGCCAGGATCCCCGATTAAAACCGGATTGTTTTTCGTGCGGCGGGAAAGTATTTCCATCAAACGCCTGATTTCATCGTCGCGGCCTATTACAGGGTCTAAAATTCCTTCCCGGGCCATTTGCGTCAAATCACGCCCGAAACGGCCCACCGCTTCATAACTTTCTTCCGGATTATCGTTGTCGGCTTTTTTCGTTCCCCTTACGCTTTTCATACTATTAAGTAAAGTTTCGCGGTTTATTTGATAATGGTCGAGCAAATTTATTAAATCCGCTTCGCCTTCATTTAAAATAGCGAGCAATAAGTGTTCAACACTTACATAACTGTCTTTTAAAATAGAGGCTTCCTGAGCGGCCAGGGCCAAAATTCTGGATAAGGTTTGGCTGCCGTATAAAGTTCCTTCATATCCGTAAACGGCCGGTATTTTATCCAGAAGCCGGTTTAAGTCTTGTTCAAGCCCCGTCACGTCAATATCAGCTTGCTGCAATAACCGCTTGCAGATACCGTTTTCCTGCTGCAAAAGAGCAACGAACAAGTGCTTGCCGTTTATTTCCTGATGATGGCGTACAGCGGCTAAACTTTGAGCATCATTTAACGCCTGCCTTGATTTTTGCGTAAATCGGTCTATATTCATATAAACACCTTACCTTTCTTTGACTATATTTAACAACTTTTTAAGCGCGATAATAACCATGCCGAATAAACAATCAGACAAATTATTTATTAAAATAATAAGCCTCATACCGGTTGCATGCCTTATTAAATATCGACGCGGCACACTTTATATCTTTATTATAATATGATAAATATAAAAGTCAATATAAGTCAAACATTTTTTGGTTTATTGAGTCATACCCAACACTTCAGTCATTCCGGCTACGATTTTCCTGAAAACCGGCGCCGCGTCTTGAGCTCCTGATTCTCCGGCTTCCGATAAAACCACAATTGCCCAGTGAGGATTTTGAGCCGGATAAAAACCCCCGAACCAAGTATTTAATATTTCCTCGTTATTTTCATCTAAACGTCCGGTCTGGCTGGTTCCTGTTTTACCGGCGTTCGATACTCCCGGTAAAGCGGCGGTTTTACCGGTTCCCTCCTCAACCGTAAGGAGCATAAATTTTTGCAGCGTTTTGGCCGTTTCGGTAGTTAATACCTGTTCGGCGGCGGGAGTTTCAGGATAAACGCGTTTTCCGTTTTGATCTATGACGTAACTTAACAGGGAAGGGCTTTTCCATTTTCCGCCGTCCGCGATAACGGCGATTAGGGAACACATCTGCAAAGGAGTGAGCATGATCCCGTGCTGTCCTAAGCTGCCATTGGCCAGAGCACGCCTGCCAGGATTTATGGATATTTGAGCGTCGGACTGGTTATTATTAAATCCAGTGACAGCGGTATCTGATAAATGTAATTTACGGGCATAAGTTAATATTTTTCCCCGCCCTAAACGCTGACCTATCCGGATAAAAACAGGGTTACAGGAATTGGCGAAGGCCTGGGCGAAATTTAAACTTTTATGTCCGTTATGCTGCCAGCAGGATATTGACATTTCTTCATCCACAGCTATGCTGCCTTCGCAATAAAACAGCTCATTTTCAGTAACCAACCCTTCTTCAACGGCTGCCGCGGCCAGCAGTGTTTTAAAAAGAGAGCCGGGAAAATACGGGCTTAAAGCTCGGTTACAAAACGGAGCGTCAGTAGAATTGCTGCTGGGGGCTAATTCGTAGGGGCTGTAATTAGGACGGCTGGCCATAGCTAATATTTCTCCACTTTTGGCGTCCATGACTACTACAGCACCTTTTTTTACCGTTTCATCCATAATATTTTCCACTAAAGACTGAATTCTTTTATCAATAGTCAGAACTACGGAATTTTTGTAAGCGGCTTCTTCTTTGCGTATCTTGAGCATTAAGCCTTCAATGGAGTTTCCCTGCGCGTCAAATACGGAAATTAACTGGTCGGAAGCGGTTTGTTTCTTTAAAAGATTATTGTAGTATTTTTCGATGCCGCTGATTCCCTCAGGGGGATTTTCACTATTTACATAACCTAAAATATGGGCGCAAAAACCGTTCGGATCATAACGGCGGTAAACGGGATAAGTAAACAATCCTTTTATGCCTAAAGCGTTTACGGCGTTTTCCTGTTGAGAGTTTATCACAAAACTAAAACGGCATAGCCCGGCTTTTTGAGCCCGGCTTTTTTTTAGTTCAGTTAGTATGGCTTCCGGATTCATGTTTACGGCCGCGCCGATTTGCCGGCTGTAAGTATTTAAAAGGGCCTCTTGCTCTTCTTTTTTTACTCCCGCCAGCATTATTGGAGAGATATAATATAGTCCGGCCACTTTGTTATTTCCGGTCAGGCGCATTTGATTCCGGTCTAAGATGTCACCGCGCACTATTTCGGCCAGGCTGACCGTTTGGCTGTGAGAAGCTATGGCCTGCCTTCCCAGTTCAGACCCTTTAAACAGTTGAATACGAGCTAAGACGAGGAATAAAATAAAAAAAACCCCTAAAAAAAATGCCATTAAAATATAAATACGATTTTTACGCAAAAACTATTCCCCCTTGAAACGCGGCGAACGTAATTATACTATTTCCGGATACCCTTTATAGGCACAGCTTAAAATGCTGACAAATATTGGCCGGCGGCTGCAGAAAATAGTATGTATCCCCCTTTTCGGGAGTCAGGCTAATCCGCTTCAAGGGAACATATTTAATTGCGGATAATATTAATCGTTTTCTCTGCTGACGGCTATAAGATTATCATGGGATAAGAAGGTTCGGTTTATACTTTATACGGAGCTTTTATGAAAAAGAAATTTTAAATATGGAAAAACTTATTTCTCATGCGTTTCGTCCGCGGGTGAAGGAAGTATTTCCAAAGGAAAGGGGAGATTGCTCAGCAGGACATTAACCTCAGCTATAGTGGAAGAGGTGGCAAGAATTCTAACCTCGCCCTGAGCGGCGTCAATGGTGGATAATATGGCTAAATGACCATGAGATTCTATGATTTTACTTAAAAAATCAATGTAGTTAGGGGTGACTTTTCCGTAAATAATGCTAGACAAAAGCAGCTCTCCTTCGTAATACGGAATATTCGGGAACCGGAAAGGGATATGGAATCCGCACGGTTTGCAGAGGGTGGCGCGCATACTCGATAGGGGTTCCCGTTTCATCATATAACTCGCTTATGGTTATAGGTAAAAGAGCGGAAGGGGTGAACAGCTCCAAGTCATCATTAAGCCCGAAAGGAGAGCGTTGCCGGATATACAGGATTTTTTGCTCTTGATTGAAAGCGGTAACCGTTCCGCAAAAATCCGTACGGCTCATCGGGGGAGAATTTTTCAAATCCTGCATGTAAGTGTCCTGGCCGGAAATAAAGCCGGAAGTATAAGGCCGGCTGGCTATCCGGTCCAGTTCCTGCTGCCATAAATCCTTACGGTTGATAAATTCTTCAATTCCTTCCAGTTTAAGGCAATCCAAAGCGTCGCGATATACTTTAGCGGTACAGGCTACATAGAGAGGGCTTTTCATGCGGCCTTCAACCTTAAGCGCTTTGACGCCGGCAGCTAATAAATCAGGTATATTATCCAGCAAACATAAATCGCGGGAATTAAAAATATAAGTGCCGCGTTCGTCTTCGGTCACGGAAAACCATTGCCCCGGCCTTTGTTCTTCCATAACGCGGTACCGGTAACGGCATGGATAGGCACACTCGCCCTGGTTGGCGCTGCGGCCTGTCATGAAGCTGGAAAGCATACAGCGGCCGGAGTAAGACGAACACATTGCGCCGTGAATAAAAACCTCGACTTCTAATTGGGTTTTATAGCATATATGCGCGATTTCATCTAAAGATAATTCCCGGGCCAATACTACCCGGCGCGCGCCTAATTCTTCATAAAGCGCTGCCGCTTCGTAATTGCATACATTGGCCTGGGTACTGACAGTTATGGGAATAGCGGGCGCATATTTACGGGCGCTTCTAAAGACTCCCAAATCGGAAATAATCAGAGCGTCAACTTTTAACTCCTGTAGTTTTTCCAGATAAGCGGGCAATCGCGCGAAATCCTGATTATGAGCCAGTATATTGACCGTAATGTAAGCTTTTTTGTTGTTTTTATGAAGCCAGGAAACTCCTTCAGCCATAGTTCCCGGATCAAAATTAGCGGCATAAGCTCTGAGACTAAATTCTTTTCCGCCTAAATATACAGCATCAGCGCCGAATAATACGGCAGTATAAAGTTTCTCCAAATCACCGCCCGGCAGCACTAATTCCGCCAAAAATAACCACTCCTTGATTTATTGCGCCTTTATTATATTTTTATTATATAATTGTAACTTATTTTGAAGATTTAATTAATTCCTTTCAGGCATTTTACTGTGCCGGAAGAGGAGAAGGGCATTTATTCCGGCAGTGACGCGCGGGTCATTGATACAAATCGGTAGCTTCCAGGTGTTCCTGATAAGTTTTGGAAAAATAATGGGAACCGTCCCCTTTAGCCACGTAAAAATAATAATCATGTGGGGAGGGCTCCAAAGCCGCCTTGATAGAAGCGCTCCCGGGACAAGAAATAGGGCCGGGAGGCAGCCCTGAATATTTATAGGTATTATAAGGAGAATCTGTTTCCAAGTCCTGGTAAGTGAGGACGGTTTTTTCCTGATTGGTGCAATAAAGTACGGTAGCGCATATCTGCAGCAACATGTTATCATCCAGGCGATTTTTTATAACCCCGGAAATGAGTCTGCGTTCTTCAGCTTTCTGCGCTTCTCTTTCTATCATGGAGGCGATAATAATGGTTTTTTCAATACTCATGTCCTTGGAGAGGGCTTCGTCCGCAAACAGCGCAGTCCACTTTCGCCCGAAATTGGCCAGCATCATATTGATTATATCGCCGGCGCTGCTGTCTTTGGGCACGGAATATGTATCCGGAAATAAATAACCTTCCAAAGGCGTCAGTTGCTCAGGGTCAGGAGCCGGAAGGAAGCTGTAATCATATTTTTCATGCAATGCCTGTTCCCAAAGGCTGTAACTGGAAATTATTCCTTTATCAACCAATAATCTGCCGATTTTTTCTATGGTAAAACCTTCCGGAATCGTAAAAGACTGATTGCTGGTTTGACCCTGGGTGATTTGCTGCACGATTTCAGGGATACTTTGGCTGCGGGTAAATTCATAGTGGCCGGAGAGCAATTTTTCAGCCTGACTGGTTTGCCTCAGATAAATTTTGAAAGCCAGTTCAGAGCGAATCAAATTTTCCTTTTTTAACAGTTTCCCTATTTCCGAAGCCGAAGACTGCGCGGGAATATTAATTAAAATGTGTTCTTGCTCCGCAGCGGTTACTGGTTTATACTGCTGCTGCAAAACCAGCAGACCAGACACCAGAATAAACAGCAGCATTCCTGCCGTAAAGAAAAAAAATTTTAAATGTCTGTTTTTCAATCGTAAGTTACCCCATTCTGGCTATGTAAAATTTTTGGCGTTATTCTTATGCTTCTTGTTAAAATAAACGCCGTCTGCTAAAAGTCATATATATCTCGGTTATGGTTATAGTATATGATTTCCGAATTATTGGCGGAAGCATCTTCTTCCTTTTTTTTGCCCCGGTCTTCAGTTTCCCCGGGTTGGATTTTATCTGTAGCGGCCGGATTTTTTTCTTGGTTATTATCCTTTTCCGCAAAGGGAACAGTTTCTGGCTGTGGTTGTCCGGACAGGTCGGAAGTTCCCCCCGGGGTACTGTTACTGTCTGGTAACGGCGAAACCGGAGTGACAATAGGAACTGAAGCGGAAGGGTTTTTATCGTCGTTCGGCGCAGTATTGCCGGAAGCTTGATGATTATTAACCGTTTGCGCTGCGTCGGGGCCGACCAGGACTACTTTGTTTAAAGGACGGTAATAATCCGACGACAATTGTTTAGTGGATATTAACGCGCCGGACGAATCATAGAATTTTTGAAAAGCTCTTACATTATAGCCCGGCTGACCGCCGACTTCAACAATTTTATCCCCGGGCGCCAAATCATCTTTGGGTTCCAGAACTTCAGTAAAATTAATAACCCTGTCTACTATATGAGTCAATTGTACATTTTTTTTATCCGCTACATTACCGTAAATACTTATGGTTAACTGTCCGCCGTTAGTGAGCGCGCGAATATAAATGGGGGAACTGGTATTGTTAATAAAACGAAAATCCTGGATTCCATATACTACGGTTGCGTCCAGGCCCAGCTGTACATAAGACACTGCTAAACCATGATTATGCCGTTCCGAAATTTCCAAACCAGCCATTAAACAGGCGTTGTACAAAGTGGAAGACACCTGGCATACCCCTCCGCCCAAACCGGGTTCAAATTTCCCGCTGACTATGATCATAGCGTCGCTGTATCCGCTTTCAACTGTGCGCTTACCAACTATTTCGTTAAATCTGAATTCCTCGCCTATCTCTATAATGTTTCCGTTAATTTTGGAAGCCGCCAAGCGGAGGTTTTTGGAGCGGTTGATTTCCGATGTATTGAAATTGGTGGTAAATGAAGAAATTTCTCCCATATGAGCCAGGTCTTTCGCTAAAACACGGGGTTCGGCTTCTTTTAAGTAAATGGGTAAAGAAATATTATCGTCGATATTATCAATGGCCTGAGGCAGTCCGGCAAAGGTTCTGTCGCGGTCAACTTCCAGGCCCAGCTGCTCGGGAATGACTATCAGCCCTTTGTTATTATCCATTTCTAAAGTCGCGTTTTTAGCGCCGACTTTCAAATTATCGTTCCATTCCTCGACTAATTCTTTCAGTGTTTCTTCATTGTAGCTGAGAGAAGGGCTATAAGGAACTTCTTTAGAAGTCACGAAGGAAACCAGTTTTTCAGCCAGCGGCCTTTGCTGCTCCTGAGCTAAAATGTTGTTGACATTGTCAGCTATATCAATGGGCTCAGCTATTCCTTCAATGGTAATTTCATATTCGAAATCATCTTTGTAAAATTTTACCGGGGTATGGTAATAACTCCGAATTTTGCTTTCCACGATAGGGACGGCTTCGGCTTCGGTCTTTCCAGCTACCGGCATTCCGGCTATATATACCCCGGGCATAAACTTATCCGGAATAATTAAAACCTGGCCTAAATAAAAAACCGCCGCCAGAATGAGCCCTGATATTATTATTAGCGGTATTTTAAAATTTAAAAATTTTTTGTTCAAAACCTATCCCCCAAAAATATTTGAACTTGCTGTTTCACTCAAAACCAACAGAAAAACCGCTGACGAATTGACCGGACTTACAAAATTAACCCTTTTTAAGAAGTTTATCACATTATATGTAATAATGTGAATATTCAGTATTTTATAATTTATTAAATTATAAAATAAAATATTCTGAATGAGAAATTTTTTTAAAGCGGATTTGTAGAGGAGCGTCTGATACTACTCCGCAGTTAAATACATTCCTCCGGCTGGTCTTGTCCTTCGAAAGAGGCCTCAAGGGTTGGTCTGCGTTTGAAGTTCTGAAGTAGAGAATCAAAAAACGCCGCTTTCTTCCCCAAAGCAACGTTTTTTAATAGGGTCTCTAATAACTGACGGTGCACAGAGCGACCTGAAATTTACCGCAATTCACAGTCGAAAAACGCAGCCATGCCCCCCTACGAGGACAAATGTTCGCTCGCCGCTCACGAATTAAAGAGGCTGGCGGTATGGCGGGCTTTTCGGCGAAGAAACGCGCTAAAAAGTGCGGCTGGGGGTTATTAGAGGTTCCCTTTAAAAATAATCGCGAAAAACGGCGCTTATTTCAGATGATTAGATTTCATCATCATCATCGTAGTCCAATTCGTAATTATCCGCCAGTTCCTGCCAGGCGTCAGCGACCTTTTCCCATTCTTCATCATCGTCAATATCGAGTAAAAACTCGTTTCCGTCATCATCAGCGATGACTTTAAAAAAATAGATTTCAGTTTCTATGTCTTCGTCTTCATCTTCATCATAGTCTTCATACGCGCTTTCATCAAAAGGCGTTAGCACCCTGTAAGTACTGTCTTCGACTTCCAGCTCAGCCAGCAATTCAAATTGATGCTCCGTGCCTTCTTCATCGACCAACACCATAATCGGCAATTCTTCCTCAAAAAATCTTTCGTCGTCCACTTTTTCACCTCTTTCTAAAATAGAATTCCCGAACGGAGCTTTTGAACGGGAAGTTTGTAAAAATATACGTCAATATTAATTATTAGAGTGTGCTGACCCCAATATATATGCTTGGGGTAATAGGGCAATTTAATATATGTATTTCGTGTGTCAATCAAGGAAATATATATAAGTCAGCATTCTCAATTATTAATACGATCAAGGTAAGACTGCAGTATATATACGGCTGCTACTTTATCGACAATCTGCCTGCGTTTTTTTCTGGTAACATTCGCTGATATCAACAATTGCTCCGCGCTGACTGTAGTCATGCGCTCGTCCCAGGTTACAACCGGGCAATCCAAAAACGGCTTCAGTTTTTCGATAAAAGCCATTATTTCCAAAGCTTTTTCTCCCACGGTTCCATTCATATTCAAAGGAAGGCCTACAACAACACTTTGTAAATCTTCATATCCGGAACATACTCCGGCTATATGTGCATAATCATTGTGCGGGCTTTTTCTCAGCCAAACCGAATGAACCTGTGCAATCAGGCCGGAAGGATCGCTGACGGCGATTCCTATTCTCCTGGTTCCTACGTCTAAAGCGATAAATCTCATAATAAACTATTAAAGCCTGATTTTTTCATGCCTTTTCTTGCTCCAGGTAACATTTTAATAATATTTCCAGAATTTCATCCCGGTCTACTTTGCATATAAGGCTGCGGGCGTCGTTATGGCTGGTTATGTAAGCGGGATCGCCGGATATCATATAACCAACCAGTTGATTTATGGAGTTGTATCCCTTAGCTTCCAAAGCGCTGTTGACCATCGTGAGAACTTCTCTGACTTTTTCTTCTCCTTCCTTTTTAAGTTTAAAACTCATAGTATTGTCATGAATATTAGACATAGAAGACACCTTCTCTCTAAAAAACTTTTCGGCAGATTTTTTTTAACTCCTTTATTGGTTTAATAAATTAATTATTATTTGACGGATCTCATTCAGCGCTTCAGGCAATTTTTCAGTATTTTTGCCGCCGGCCTGGGCCATATCCGCCCGCCCGCCGCCGCCGCCGCCGGTTATTTTCGCGGTTGTCTCCACTAACCGGCCGGCGTGAAGGCCCTTGTCAAGTAAATTTTTACTGACAAAACAAACTATAGCGATTTTATCATTAACCGGCGCCGCTAAAAGCACCACCGCAGAACCTAGTTGGTCTTTGAGTTTTTCCGCGCTTTGGCGCAATTCATTAACGTCGCCACTGGTCACTTTTTCTACCAATACCGCTGTTCCATTTATATTATCGGCTAAATCGGCTAAATTTTTTTGCTCGCCCCGAAGCAAATCAGCTTTCAGCCGCTCGATTTCCTTGTCTTTTTCTTTCAAAGACGAATTCAGCTGCCGGATTTTCAGGGTCAGGCCGTCAGGCTTTACTTTCATCATTCCTGCCGCTGACAGAAATCCTTTTTCCAGACGGTTGAAATAATCCAGCGCGTAAGAGCCGGTGATAGCCTCGATACGCCTCAAACCTGAACCTACGCTGCCCTCGGAAGTGATTTTGAACAAACCGATACGGCCGGTTTGCTCCACATGAGTGCCGCCGCATAACTCCTTGCTGTAGTCGCCCATCATAACTACTCTCACCGAGTCGCCGTATTTTTCGTTGAATAAAGCCTCCGCTCCTGATTGTTTAGCTTCTTTCAGGGACATAGTCTGAGTTTTTACCGGTAAATTACTCCATATGGCTTCGTTTACCATATTTTCGACAGCCTGCTGTTCCTCCGCGCTTACCATAGCCAAATGGGAAAAATCAAAACGCAGGCGATGCGGCTCTACCAATGAGCCTTTTTGTTGGGCATGGGACCCTAAAACCGTGTGTAGCGCCTTGTGCAGCAAGTGAGTGGCGGAATGGTTCCTGGCCGTCGCTAAACGCCTTTTTTCATCCACTTCCATATGTACGGTTTCGCCCTGCCGCAAAATTCCCCGCAGTTCTCCGGAATGGATGTACCATTTCCCTGCTTTTTTTACGTAAGTAACGCGGCATTCCCCGTTTTGACCTTTTATGGAACCGTGGTCAGAAGTCTGCCCGCCGCTTTCAGCATAAAAAACCGTTTGATCGGTTATTATAAACACCTGGCCGCTGCCAGCCTTTGGAACACTATTTTCACCTTCGATAAAGGTCAGAATTTTTGAAAAACATTTCAGCAGTTCGTAGCCTTTGAAAACCGTTGGCGGAAACTCATCCAATAAACGGCTGAGCACCAGCTCCGATAGCGTATTACTTTCCGTTTTCCCTGATTGACGGCCGCGTTCGCGCTGTTCTTCCATCAAAGCCTCCAAAGCGTCACGATCCACAGTCAGACCTTGCTCTAAGGCGGCGTCTTCCGTCAAATCAACGGGAAATCCGTATGTATCATATAACATAAAGGCGTCCTGGGGTTCAATACAGGTTTTTCCTTCAGCTTTAATTTTGCTGAGAATATCCTCCAGTTTTTTCATACCGTCGTTCAGAGTAATGAAAAACCGCTC
>JAISWS010000058.1 GCA_031270725.1 Syntrophomonadaceae bacterium
AGCATAACTTTAGCCTTACGTCAAATGAAATCACAAAAAAACACGGGAACCCGTGTTTTCAATGGTTTTTCGCTGTAAACAGTGTTATGGCTCTTTCAAACTCATAAAGTCAGGTTATACCATATCAAACGCTATTTGTTCACTCCTGGGAAAGAACCGGGCAAAATGATATTTAAGCAAAAAACAAGCCGAGGCTTGAATGGACCCGGCTTATATCGTCATTATTGCCTATTCAATATGCTTTTTACTTAATACTCACATAATAATCTTTGTCTGCGCTCACTGATATTTGCCAACCTTCTCCGTCACCGAAAAGATCTTCAGATACCTCAAATACCTTATTGTCACTTACTTTTATTCCTGGATTCAAATCACTAAAGACCTTTCTGTTGGGGTCTTTTTCCGTAGCATAATATGAACTTGCGCTAATATCAGTAGAGTATTTTACTCCATTCGGGTCAACCAAGTTAAAAGATGGCGTTCTAAATGAACTTTTTGGTTCATTTGAAATATTTTTGTATGAAACATCTAATGTTACATATATTCCACCCTCTGCGGGCGTGGAACTTAGGTATTGACCACCCACTTTGTTAGTAAAGCCAACATCGTCAACAGTAATTTCAAAGTCCTTAGCAGTTATTAAATCGCCTATTGAAAAGGTAGTTGATTTGCTCTCCGTTGATGAAGTTTCTTTACTCTCTGTTGATGTAGTGGGCATATTTGCAGTTGACGATATCGGTGTCGTACTTTCACCGCCCCTCATATTTAAGCCAATAGCCCCAATGGCGATAACAATAATTACCCAGAACCACCATTTTTTGAAAACGGGTTTTTTGTTTTTCGCCCCGCAATTTGGACATATTTTTGCTGTTGACGTTATCTCGGCTTGACAGGTTTTACAATTAATCATTTTTGCCATACTGACATCCCTCCAGTTTTTATTTTGCTTGTGTTGAATTACAAGCAACACTGTCTTGCGTGGGGTTCCATTCCCGCTGTAATTAGGCTACTATAAAAGAGCGTACCTTTTTACATTAGCCCACAGACTTGCCGAATCAGAAAATTTTTGTTGTCAAATATGGTCGAACATAGTAAAATATATAAAAGTTATGCTATTTTAGTATGTCTATGTTCCTGTAAAAGCGGCTATAAAAAGGTACACCTTTTTATAGCCTATTTCATACCCCTTGCCGCCCTGTATTCCCGCAAACGGTTGTAGAACGTGGCTTCTTTCAGGCCTGTGCGCTCCAAAACTTCCGCAATTGGAAGTTTACCGCGCTCCCATTGCTTGACGATTGCGGGAAAATCGTCAGGCGGCCTTTTTATAGGTCTGCCAAACCGAACACCCCGCGCTCGCGCCGCCGCTATTCCCTCGCTCTGGCGTTTGCGTATGTTGTCGCGCTCACTGTGCGCCACAAATGATAAGATTTGCAGTACTAAATTAGCGATAAAGGTTCCCATTAGGTCTTTGCCGTTTCGAGTGTCCAACAGGGGCATATCAATCACGACAATATCAATGCCGCACTCTTTCGTCAGTATGCGCCATTGGTTTTGTATTTCGTCATAATTGCGCCCCAATCGGTCTATGCTCTTGATATAAAGTAAATCGCCGCCTTTCAGTTTTTTCAAAAGGGCTTTGTATGCCGGACGCTCAAAATTTTTGCCGCTTATTTTGTCGGTGAAGATCTGTCCTGTGGGTATCTGCAAATCGTTCATAGCGATTATTTGCCTGTCCTCGTTCTGGTCAGTAGATGAAACGCGGACATAGCCGTATATAGCCATTTTCTCACTCTCCTTTTTCTCGATTGTATAAATGCAAGCGGATGCTATCGCGTCCTAATTTTGTTCTTTGAAAGAGGTCGGGGGTGCGGGCGCGTAGCCCCGCAAATCCTACAATCAGCCACGCAGTAGTGGAGACGGTTTTGCCGTAGTATGAAGCGACCGAAAATGGCTCCAATATTGAAGGACGCTTCGAAAAGAAACGGATAAAAGAAGAAGTCCGAAATCTACTCTCTGTTGTTTCGGATGTTGATTTTCTTGCAGCCTCAACGCTGTTGAGTCGCTATTATTTAAAAAAATCCGGGAGTGATAACGCGCCTGCTGTAAGTTGCAAAAAGCAAGATGTTCTTAACCTCAGCCTTAGTGATTATATCAAATACGCTGATGACCTTACTGACGGCTTTGTTCAAGTTGCGTCATTCTTAGTGGAGCAAAGAATTTTTTCTCAGCGTGACTTGACATATACTACACAGCTTATCCCATTTTCCGTACTGTTCGCCGTGTTGAAACAGAAGGCTCAGGATATTACGGTGAGAAACAAACTCTCTCAATGATACTGGTGCGGTGTACTAGGTGAAATGTACGGAGCTGTTAACGAAACCCGTTACGCAAATGATGTGACAGGGGTGTTGGATTGGCTGGAAGGAAAAAGCGAACCAGACACGATTCAAAGAGCCTACTTCCAACCGACTCGCTTACTTTCGCTTCAAACCCGAAATAGTGCTGCCTTACAAAGGCATAATGACATTAGTTTTAAAAGCAAAAGCTCGTGACTTTATCAGCGGAAAAGAAATGGACTTCACCATGTTTTCAGACGAGAACATTGACATACACCATATTTTTCCCCGCGCCTACTACGAGGCCGGGGATTTCATGACGCATTTTGACGCGGATGATATTTTTCCCCGCGCCTACTACGAGGCACAGCACTACAGCAAGACGAAATGGAATTCCATTGTGAACAAGACTCCGCTATCCTACCGCACGAACCGGATTATAGGAGGCAATGCCCCCAGTGTTTACTTGAAAAAAATCGAGCGGGGCGGTTGGGGTGTGGCTGGCAGGCAAATATACTGAAAGGCACTGGCGTATTTGTCCGCGGCTAATACGGAAAACAATTATTCTCCTTAACTGGGATATAAATCAGGGAACAGGGAGCAGATTCAATTGCCGGTTAGCATTATTTACTAGCGGAAACATTTTATGGTAAATAATTAGAGGTTTACTAAACCTGAAAACCGTGCGCAAAAAATTTATATTTGACAAATTTAATACAATGCTTATATGATAAATTCATAATAATGTATTAATTATGTATACGTTTGGAAAATTTATATCTTGTTGACCGAAAGACCGGAGACAAAACCGCTATTGGTGAGGTCTTCTTTTTTTGTTGCGAAAACGCAGGGAGTTTTAAAATGCCGTTTACAAGAAATGAGAAAGTCTTCTCAAAGGCCGTTAAAAATTATCTCGGCGTTTCTGTTTGCATAGTCGGCGGCGTTATTGCGGTTCTGCCGCGACTGGTCTGCGGGATGGAAGGAAGTTGTTCAAGATTTGAAAACGACGATTTTATTGCGGCGCTTTTTGCCGTATTACCGTAAATACCGCGCTGTATTGGTGACGGATCTTTTTTGTTCCTCGCTGACGACCGCGTGTGAACTGGTGTTGCCGCTGATTGTACGCTATATAACTAATACGGGTATGCGCGACCTGGCTTCTCTGACAGTGCGTTCCATTTTTATGCTGGGTGGTCTGTATCTGGCGCTGCGCGTGATCGATGCCTTTGCCAATTATTACATGGCTAATATTGGGCACGTCATGGGAGCGCAGATTGAAACGGACATGCGCGGCGATTTGTTTAACCATGTGCAACGGATGAATTATTCTTTTTTTGATAACATGAAAATAGGGCAGATTATGGCCAGGGTGACGAGCGACCTTTTTGATGTGACGGAATTTTCGCATCATTGCCCGGAGGAGTTTTTTATAGCCGCGCTTAAAATAACGGCTGCCTTTATCATTCTTTCGACAATGGACGTAGGGCTGACGCTTATCATTTTTATCCTTTTGCCGTTCATGTTCGCCTGTACGTTTTACTTCAACCATCGTATGCGCCGGGCTTTCAAAAAATCACGCCATCAGATAGGGGAGATAAACGCACGGGTCGAAGACAGTTTGCTGGGCGTGCGCGTCGTTAAGGCTTTTGCCAATGAGCATCTGGAAGAAGAAAAATTTGAGGAAGGCAACGAGGAGTTTCTGAATATCAAGCGGGAACAGTACCGTTATATGGCCGGGTTCCAGACAATGACCCGCTCGTTTGATGGTCTGATGTATCTGGCGGTCGTGGTGGCCGGGGCGGTTTTTATGATCAGAGGCCGAATCAATCCGGCGGATTTTATCGCTTATTTGCTTTACATAACGACACTGCTCACGACTATCCGGCGAATCGTAGAGTTTACCGAACAATTTCAGCGCGGGATGACGGGAGTGGAGCGCTTTTTTGAAATAATGGATGCTGAACCCGATATTACGGATGCGCCTGGTGCGGAAGAGCTTACGGCGGTGCGCGGAGAAGTGGATTTTGCCGAAGTGAGTTTTCATTATAATGAGAACGAACAGGATGTACTTTCGAATATCAACATGCATGTTTCGCCCGGTGAACACGTTGCGCTGGTCGGGTCGTCCGGCAGCGGCAAAACGACATTGTGCAACCTGATTCCGCGTTTTTACGATGTCAGCGCGGGTGCTGTGCGCGTGGACGGAGGAGACGTCAGGACGTATACGCTCCATTCCCTGCGTTCGCAAATCGGAGTAGTGCAGCAGGACGTTTATCTGTTTGCAGGCACGGTTCTGGAAAACATTGCTTACGGCAAGCTGGGCGCGGCCAGGGAAGAGGTGCGCGCAGCGGCGGAGCAGGCCGGAGCGCACGGGTTTATCAGTACGCTTCCGCGGGGTTACGATACTTATGTGGGCGAAAGAGGCATCCGGCTTTCCGGCGGACAGAAACAGCGCATCAGCATCGCGCGGGCTTTCCTGAAAAATCCGCCTATCCTGATTTTAGACGAGGCGACTTCCGCGCTGGATAATGAGAGCGAACGCCTTGTACAGCAATCATTGGAAAAACTCGCACAAGGGCGCACAACTTTTACGATTGCTCACCGGTTGACAACGATCCGCAACGCCACTGTTATCCTTGTTCTGACGGAAAACGGAATTGAAGAGCAGGGAAACCACGAAGAACTGATGGCGCGCCGCGGCGTTTATTACCGTCTGTACTGCCTGTCGGCGGATATGTGGGCCGGCAGCTGAAATTGCCGCTGGTAGCGGTACGGTCGCGTGGGTGGGAACATTAGCAACATTGCCGGCAGGGACGGATTCAGTTTCGGATACCGGCTGTGTTATTGGTGTACCGGCGTTTTGCGATTGCGCGTTTATGGCATTATTTTGCGCATTGCTGGCGTTGCCGCCGCAACCGGCAATAAACAGTACGGCGAATATTAAGCATAGTTTCAGTAATGCTCCGCGCAGGCTTTTTTTCCTTTCGGAAGAATTAAAGCCTTATTCGATGTCCGCAGTTTTGGCACACTGCTATGGACACGGTTTCTGATTTATTCCCGCGCACTAAAAGGAAAAGGATTATCCACCCAACTACGGGAATAAATAATAAAATAATATAAATTAATGTTGTTAAACAGCCTCTCTTATGTATTTCTGAAACCGCCTGTATGCTCATTTCAGCTTGACATTGCGGGCAAATTTTAACCATAGGCATTGCCGGATACTCCTTCACATGAACATTTTCACATAATACTTATTTCACTCTGCGCAAATGGGCGGTTTCAAGCTGCAGCACATCTAGCTTTGCCTCCACCCGCTCTAAAGAGCTTAATAACCGTTCGTTTACGTCGTGCTGGACTTCGCGGGCATCAAACAGCGCACGGACTTTTTCGGTCAATTCATTTTCCATACGGACTTGCCCGGCCTCAACTTTGTCAACTTTTGTTTCCAAAGCATCCATTCTGTTTTCCATACGGACTTGCCCGGCCTCGACTTTGTCAACTTTTGTTTCCAAAGCATCCATTCTGGTTTCCATTTTGCTTTCCAAAGTGTCCATTCTGGCTTCCATTTTACTTTCCAAAGCGTCCATTCTGTTTTCCATGCGGTTCATGCCGCTTTCTACATTTTGCAGCATTTTTAAAATTTCCGTTTCATTATTCATGTTTTGCTCCTTTGTATAATGATTTTATCAGAACCCGTATTCACAGGCGTTTAAGCAACGTATGAGCGTGGGAGATTTTGACGGCAGCCTCAGCGGACGCGATGGAAATCCCGTAATCCCCGCTCAGGCGGCGATGGTTGTTAAGCCAGCTTAACGTACGCTCAACTATCCAGCGCCAAGAAAGTTTTTCCCATTCGTGCGGCTTGGTTTTCTCAGAAATGCCAACGCCCAAGCCAAGTATTTTGTCGATATCAAACACGAAAGTACCACGATAACCCGCGTCAGCACAGAATTTTTTTATGCTCGGATAGCGCCCGAAAGCAAGCTTTGCGGGTTTAATGCCTGATTTTGTGTCATGGATGTTGGCCGCGTGTACAACAACCGCAAGCAGGGTTCCCATAACATCTACAACAATGTGCCGTTTTCTTCCTTTTGTTTTTTCTCCCGCCAATGCCGCGCTCCTCACTTGCGGCTACGGTTTTTACGCTTTGAGAATCAATGGGCGCGTAGGTTAGCTCCGGGCTGCGCCCCACGTTCGTGCGCGTTTTTACGATAAGATGTTCCAGGGTTTTGTCCCAAAGCCCGCTTAGCCGCGCCCCGCGATAAAAGCTGTGTACTGTGGAATATGGCGGAAAATCATGCGGCAAGTTCCGCCATTGGCAACCCGTTTTTACAAAATAAAGTACAGCGTCCATTAACTTACGCTTTGGCCATGTGTATTCCCGCAACCCCCAAAAACAGCGGCGCTATTTCTTCCCATTGCGTGTCTGTCAGGCCGCTCGGGTACGCCTATTCACGCTTCTTGTTTTCTCTCATGCTTTAAGTATAACATGTTTTTACCGTGTATACGGGTTCTTAATTTTTCTATCTTTTGCTTATTGTTCATATGTCACATTATACTACATTCCGCTCATGGTTGCTGAGTTTTAGAACAGGCCTATTGAGTATCATTTGCCGCTTTGCCCGGCGGAAGCAGGCCATCTTCGCTTCCCAAATACTGGTTATAGTTTTTTCTGTGTGAAAAATTTAATGTCTCAAAATCAGTTCGGGAATGCTACGTTTATATATGGAATAAAGTTCTTTGTGAAACACGAAATAACTTCACTAATTATTCCTGGTTCAGTTTCTTTTTCCCTCTTAATTTTTTAATCCGTTTCATTTTAAAATTTATATTATTAGTATTAATATAAATTTTTACACATAATGTAAGCTAAACTTTAAAATTTTTGAGAGTTTTTATCTTTGGCTGGACAGGCAACATCTTCATATTATATATTGTGATCCGTTGTCTCGTCTTGCCGCACTATACTATATATATCTATCCATTTGTGATAACTATCAAAATTTTTTTTAATAGCACAAAAAATTATTGATTAATTGGAAAAGCTATATTAAGCAGCTCATTTTTTGTGACTTTTTGGCTATAAAATGCCCTGATGATTTCTGCCGCTGAAAAATATTTTCTAAAAAAGAAGATTTTCAAATATTATGTTGAATAAAAGATTTAAGACAAATAATGATTAGGATTCTGGAGTATGATGTTGTTCTGTATTGGGTAGCGGTTTCGTTATTGCAAAATTTGTGCCGGTTTTCCCATGAAGATGGCTTGCATAAGGAGAGTTTTTTGGAAATGTGCGTTTAGACCCAATACGTTAAGCTGGCATGAAGTCTTTTGTAAAGAAGTAGTTATTAGTGAATATATGATATGGAGGATTGTATGTCAAAAGATGCCATTGAAGCCAATATTGCCAACAAAATTTTTCAACTGAATTCCAACGAACAAAAAGCCGGCTGTGGCAGGTATTTGATTAAAGAAGCTGATATTATTGACGGGTTAGCGCACACAGTTATCGAATGGTTAGAGAGTATAGAACAGGAAACGTCTTATGACAGGCTGATAGATACTTTCGCCGGTAACAGCATTAGAAGCGAGATAGATATTATACGGGATGAGATTAAAAGTTTAAAAAAGAGCCTTTGCCGGCTGCATGAGCGTACCCCTTGATAGAAAGGCGCGGATATGCCGTCGATGTGAGAGGTATTATTAAAAGTTGACACTTTTAAGCGGCTTTGATACTATCAATTTGTAAAGGGTTTGTAAGGTACGATAATAAAATATAAATGAAAGCAGCTTGAAAGTGTGCCTAGGGTTCCGCGCTTATGAAAGTGGTCAGGTCCGAGTGACACAAGCACATATTGTATATTACTAGTGCTACACCGTATAGGGATAAAAGCCCAGGCGGATAGGTTTCGGTTAGAAACTGTCTCTCTGGGTGTTTTGTTTTTAATTTTTTCTTTAGCGGGGGTACTGGCGGTAAAAAGATGAAAATTTCAATACGGAAAAGGAGTGAGGCTTATGCCCCAGGTAGGAATAGTTATGGGCAGCGATACGGATCTGAATATTATGAAAGAAGCGGGGGATATTTTAGATAAGTTTGAGATTGAATATGAATATGTTATATCTTCCGCGCACCGTTTGCCGCATGAAACAGCGGCTT
>JAISWS010000095.1 GCA_031270725.1 Syntrophomonadaceae bacterium
CAACGGAGCGAGTTCTGTCTGTGGCCGCGGACAGCACCCTGACCATTAACGGAACCGTCAGCGGTTATGCCGGCAGCACCATTGTCGGCACCGCTGATACGTCTTTATTGACGATAGGCGAGGACGCTGTTATAACCATAAACGCCGCAGGCACGGTGGGAACTACTCCTTATCTGACGGCCGGCGAGTATGAATGGAGTACCAGCCAATGGAATGAAATTACTATCTGATAATAAGCCTTGTCCCTGGATAAAGCGGGCGGCAGATGAAAAGTAACGGCTAAAACGCGGCGCCCCGCCGGTGGTCTTCACCGGCGGGGCGCTCGCTGTGTGCCCCGGGCCGTGTTGTCAATTTTGTGAACCGTCTATATGTTTACTCATTTTTTTCATTGCCTCTTCCTCACCGCGCATCACTTTGAAACGCGGCCGCTTTACCGGGAAAAATTTAAAATTTATGGTCTATGCCGCTTTGCCGCATAACCGCGTTGGCAACATGACGGGATTTTATCTTACCGTCTACCGGGAAATTCTTTTCCGTATGGGGGCTGTGCCAAATATCATGGTCGCCTTTACCCGCGACGCACAAAAAAACATCCCTGTTCTTTTAGGATTTTGCGGACCAGCTTTTCATACTCCGCCATTACGCGATATGCTCCCGGCGTCTTCCTTCAAAGCAGAGCTGGGCAGATATTCCGTTTTTGTCGTTAAGCTCCAGCACTTCCAGGGCGGTGACCTTTGCCCGTTCGATCAGGGCGTCAAAGGAGTTGCTTTCCAGCGCCAAAGGGATACTGTCACAGACAGCGTACCAGACACGGGCTTCTTCGTCCCAGTTGATTTTGATGAGGTGTTCCATGATAATACCTCCTAAATTTCTGATGGGCGGCGTTTTTAATCTAAATTTACGCTTGCCAGCGGTTCGGTTTTCCCTTGCCGGTATTCTTCACGGCCGGCCGCTATAGCCTCTAAATCGTCCGGAGTAGCTACATCATCAGAAATAAGGCGTTTGGCTAAATCAAGAAGTAATCGCTGGTCGTCCAGGCTTAAGCGTTCAATCATAAAAGTAATTTGTTGAGTAATGGACATGGTATTAAACCCCCTTATAAATGCTTCCTCGCGGAGCTATTTTATCTATTTGAATAGTAACATCGTCAGGTTGTGAATACAATACGCGCCAATCTCCCACTCTTAAACGATATGACCCTGGAGCGCCTTTAAGCGGAGCAATATCGCCTTCCGGTATTTTTTTGATAGCGCATACTATTCGACGTCTGGTAACTTTATCCATGCGTTGCAAGGCTTTTTTGGCTCTGCTGGTAACAGTAAAATTCATCATATATTACCGCACATCACTTTGAAACGCGACCGCTTTGCCGGTAAAAATCATTAGGCAATCCCTTAATCCGGGGCAGCAGCTCCCCGGCGTCGACCGTATCGCCGGAGGCAAGAAGCGCGCGCAATTCCGCTTCCTCTGCCGGCTCAAGGAAAAGTTCCGTGTCCGGCTCTTGTTCAAGATAGCGTATGAAAGATAAGGCTTTGTCTACCTTTTCCAGCGGCAGCTTGGAGATTTCCTTGAATAAAATTCTTTGGGCCTGTTCCATGATAATACCTCCTAAATTTCCTTATTTTTAGCGGAAGCTGAAAAATCCGCAAAAATTACATTTCCGACGGTTCTTTTTTAGCGGAATATTTTTCATCTTTCAACATTTGGCGAATTGTGCCACGGATTTCACCTTTATCGCCCTCATCCAATTGATTATATAAAGAAAGGATTTCCTTGTGTTTATTACTCCAAATTTCATGTATTTCTTGAGTATTATATAATTTATGTTCATTAGTTCCGCACGCAAGATAATCGATGGACACATTAAAAAATGCCGCAAATACTTTGAGTAAAGATAAAGTTACCTTGGTTATTCCTGATTCATAGCCTTGATATGTCTGTTGGGGCATATTGAATTTCGCGGCAAAATCTTTTTGTGACAAATTCATTTTATTTCTTAGTTCGGCTAATCTTTTCCCAAAATTTATATATTCTTGGTTGTACATAATCATTACGCCACCTTTCGACGCTATTAATTTAACTCGAATTTACGGTTATGTCAATAGAAATATCGAAAAAAAACTCATATTGCGGGTTGATGGCAGAACGGAATGATAATGTGGATGATATTGTTTCTATACTTGGTATCAGTGATGACAGCGTGAGACGAACCTTGAAAGGCGAGCGCGATTTTACTTTAACAGAAGTAATTGCAATGGTTGAAGAAGCCGCAAGTACTCTTGATAGCATATTTACCTCAAAATTAAAAGTTTTAGGAAAATAAACCCCCAATAAACCCCATTTCAATATTTTCAAAGTCTTAAAAAACTCTAAAAACAAAATTTAAGCTCCGTGTAAAAAATACACAGAGCGTTATTTTTGGCAGGGGTAGAAGGACTTGAACCCTCAAGAATGGTTTTGGAGACCATCATGTTACCATTACATCATACCCCTATATTCTATTGTACACTTACGTACACTTACGGTTTTGGAGAACGATGCTCCGCCAATTGAGCTACTCCCCTAAATTTATCCGTTCTTTGCCAATATGATGAAACAATTTACAATAATCATAAGCACTTTTATCAGCGATGTTTATTCTATCATAAATATCATACAGATTCAAGGCTGTCATTATTAATGATGAAACCGGTGTGCGTTTGTCAATGATGTGAACCATATTTTGGCGGGAAACCGCCCGGATATGTTTATATGGGGAAAAACCGGAACATATCCCAATCATCGGAATGACAAAATCACGACGGCGGTCAGGTATGTTATAACCAAAACCGCGACAGCGCTGAACAGGCTTTGCCAAAAATCTTTTTTAGTCATTCCTTTAAACATAATAACCGCCATCCTTAAATATTAATCCGCGGCGCGGCGCCGCCGCCGGCGAACGCGTGATTTTATTCCGGCCGCGCTTGGCAACCAAGAGAACATTTGTTCTGTTAATATGTTATATCAGAACAAATGTTCTGTCAAGCGGAAGGTGCTAATTATTTTGGTAATATAAATAAAGGGAACCGCCAAAAAGATAAAAATGGCCTTTATACGGAGCGCGGAAAGCGTCGCGACAGGTAAGCGGCCCAAAATTTTTTATAAATTTTTATAAAATACACATAGACTAGAAATCAAAATGCTATAATAATAATCTGTAAGAAAAGGAGGTCTTGTTTTGGCCAAAAAAATACTGGTACTTATGGGAGGAGATTCCAGGGAGCGGGAAGTGTCCCTTAAAAGCGGAAACGCCGTTCTTAAAGCCCTGCTGGAGCTGGGATATGACGCGCGGGCTTTAGATTTTACTTATGAAAATATAAACGAGATTAACAAAATTAAACCTGATTTGGCCTTCATGGCTTTGCACGGAAAATACGGCGAAGACGGCTGTGCCCAAGGTTATATGGAGCTGTTGAGAATCCCTTATACCGGATCGGGAGTCGCGGCGAGCGCTGTTTGCATGAATAAGCTGCTGACTAAGAAAATGCTGCGGCAGGCCGGTTTACCCAGCCCTGATTTTTTGTTTTTCCGCAAACGGGAATATAAAATAAATCCGCCGTCGGCTGAGAAAATTGCCGCCCGGCTAGGTTTGCCGCTGGTCATAAAAGCGGTTAGCCAGGGTTCCAGTATAGGCACTTTTATTGTCAGAAAGACAGAGGAAATTTTACCGGCTATGGCGCAGGCGTTTGAGCTGGACGATGAAGTTGTGGCTGAAAAGTTTATCGACGGGCCTTTACTGACGGTCACGGTACTTGGCAACGAAGAACCCTGGGCGCTTCCGATAATAGAAATTATTTCCAGTAATGATTTTTATGATTATGATTCTAAATATACGGAGGGGGCTTCCGAACATATCATTCCCTCCAATATAAGCGAGGCTTTGCGGAAACAGGTTGAAGCTATTTGTCTGGCGGCTTATAAAGAAGCGGGATGCGGGGGATTGGCCAGAATAGATGTCATGGTTGACACAAATGATAATCCTTATATTTTAGAGATTAACACTATGCCTGGAATGACGGCTACCAGCCTGGCTCCGGACGCTGCCAGAGCCGCCGGAATGTCGTTTAACGAGCTGGTGCAGCTTATTATTGAACTGAGCGAAGAAAAGCCCGCCGACTGAAATTATTATGGATTTTAAATAAATTATCTGTTCCGGACGGTGGCGGCCGGAATAAAATCTGTTATAATTTTTTTAGCGGGTTTAAGGAGTGGCAATGAATATGAGTGCGAGTACAGTATCCGCCGATTCTGTTAAGGAAAAAGTATTTAATAATATCAGGCTGACCAAAGAGGACGGTTTGTTTTTATACAAAGAATGTGATTTTTTAGATTTGGCCGGAATGGCTAAAGCAAAAAAAAGGCAGCTTTCAGGAGCCGAGGTTTATTTTAACGTGAACTGCCATATAAATCTCAGTAATGTTTGCGTGTCCCGCTGTAAATTCTGCGCGTTCGGACGTAATAAAGAAGATGAAGGCGCGTATTCGATGTCTCCGGAAGAAGCCTTTGATTACGGTTCTGCTTACGTGGAGACTGGCATAACGGAATTTCATGTGGTGAGCGCTATGCATCCTGACCGGCAATTTTCATACTATGTGGATGTTATTTCCAGACTGCATAACGCTTATCCCCACATACACATACAAGGCTTTACTGCGGTGGAAATTTATTATTTTGCCCAAATTAGCGGCTTGTCCGTCCGTCAGGTACTTACAGAATTAAAAAACGCCGGGTTAGGGTCCATGCCGGGCGGCGGAGCGGAAATTTTAAACGACGACATACGCGCCGGGCTTTGCCCCAATAAAGCCGGCAGCAGGGAATGGCTGGATGTCCATAGCAGCGCTCATGAGCTCGGGATGAAAACTAACTGCACTATGCTTTACGGGCATGTGGAAACTCTGGAAAACCGGATTGAACATATGATGCTTTTAAGGGAGCTTCAGGATCAAACCGGCGGCTTTCAGGCGTTTATCCCATTGCCGTTTTTACCTGAAAATACGGGGATCAGCCATATAACCAGAACCGGCTCGCTGGACGATTTGAGAACTATAGCCGTTTCCAGATTGATGCTGGACAATATCAGGCATATCAAGGCTTTCTGGATTATGCTGACTTTGCCGATAGCTCAAATATCTTTGGACTTCGGCGCTGACGACCTGGACGGCACTATTGTGGAGGAACGCATTATGCACGCCGCCAACGCAAATACGGAAAAGGGTATCAGTAAAAGCCATATGGTTGATTTGATTAAAAAATCCGGCTATATTCCCTGTGAAAGGGATACGGTTTATAATATACTCCACAGGTACAACGAAGGGGTTACTGAGGAAATTTAATTATGAAGCCTAGAGTAGGACATATTCAATTTATCAATTGCTATCCGCTTTTTTACGGGCTGAAGGAGAAGAATTTTTTGCCGGATCTTGATTTGACAAAAGGTTATCCCGGAGCGCTCAGCGGTATGCTGAAAAACAACGCTTTGGATATGGCCTGGATCCCTTCTATAGCTTACGCCGGAGATTATAAAGATTATGTGCTGCTGCCGGATATTTCAGTAAGTTCGGACGGGGAAGTAAAGAGTATATTTTTGTTTTCAAAATGTCCCGCTGAAGAGCTGGACGGAAGCGCCATAGCTATGACGAACGTTTCGGCTACCGCTCAGGCGCTTTTGCGGATTCTTATGGCTAATTATTATAAATGCCGCCCCCAATATTTTGTTGCGGAGCCGGATTTGGACACAATGCTGAAAAAAGCGGACGCGGCTTTGCTCATCGGAGACGACGCTTTACGCGCCTATTATAAAAACAGCGCGCGGCCGTTCGTATACGATTTAGGCGATATTTGGGGAAAATATACAGAACTGCCTATGGTTTGGGCCGTTTGGGCGCTCAGAGAGGAATGGGCCGTAAAAAATTTAAAAGTTGTGACGAATATTAATAAAATTTTCGCGGAGGCTATGCGGCTGAGCTTGGCGGAAATTGATAAAGTAGCGGCTAAAGCCGCTCAAAAGGAAGAATTTGGCTCTGAATATCTGCTGGATTATTATCAGTGCTTAAAGTATGATTTTAATGAACGCAAACGAAAAGGGCTTTTGGAATATTACCGGCAGGCGCACGGTCTAGGGTTAATAGACCATATGCCTCCCCTGAAAATTCTGGACTTGCCTTTGACATAAGGAGACACAGGTGAATTGTGAATATATTTTACATGACATCCCGCGAGGAAAAGTCATGTCGGATGAAGAATTTATTTATTTGTTCAGCAACGCGGATCTTATCTCGCTGGCCCAGGCCGCTAATGAGGTGAGAGAACGCCGTTTTCCGGACGGTTTGATTACCTTTGTAATTGACCGTAATATAAACTATACTAATATATGTACCTGCCAGTGTAAATTTTGCGCGTTTTACAGAAATAAAGAAGACGCCGACGCTTATGTAATAGATGAAGGCCTGTTGTATCAGAAAATAGATGAAGCACTGGCTCAGGGAGCTACTCAGCTTATGCTTCAGGGAGGGTTAAACCCTGATTTATCCATAGAATATTATGAGCGAATGTTTGCGGGAATCAAGAAAAAATACGCGGTTACCATACATTCGCTGACCGCTCCGGAAGTGGTTTTTATAGCTGAAAACGCCGGTCTCAGTATAGAAGACGCTTTAATCCGTTTACAGAAAGCCGGTTTGGATTCTTTGCCGGGCGGGGGAGCGGAAATTCTTCATGACGATATTAGGCAAAAAATCAGCCCTAATAAAATAAAGACCGAACAGTGGCTGAAGGTAATGAGAAGCGCCCATAAAATAGGCATGAAAACCACCGCGACTATGATGATGGGAGCCGGCGAGAACATAGAACACCGTTTGGCGCATCTGCGGCATGTAAGGGATTTACAGGAAGAAACCCAGGGGTTCAGGGCTTTTATATGCTGGACGTATCAACCGGGAAACAGTATGCTGAAAATTGATAAAATTTCCGCTTCAGTGTATTTACGTTTTTTGGCTTTGGCAAGGCTTTATTTACATAATATAGAACATATTCAAGGTTCCTTTGTAACTCAGGGAACAGAAATAGGACAGCTTTCCTTATATTTCGGCTGCGACGATTTAGGCAGTATTATGCTGGAAGAAAACGTAGTGCGCGCCGCGGGGACTGTTAATAATATGTATGTCGAAAAAATGAAAAAAATTATTCGGGAAGCCGGAAAAATACCGGCTTTAAGGGATACTGAATATAGAGTTCTGCAAGTATTTTCTTCCTTAAAGGAGATTGGATAATGCGTATTCCTGATTGCGATTTTGCCCTTATAGGCGGCTCCGGTACTTTAAGCATTGACATGCCGGAAAATTTAGGTTTGGATTATGTTACAACCGATTGTGAAGAATTTTGTCTGGAAACTCCCTATGGAGCGGGGGGCCCTTTTAAGATTTTTACCATAGAGTCTCCGCGGGGCGATAAAAAAGTTATCTCCTGCCGTATGCATAACTGGCAGGGCGGCGTCAGCCGCGGACGCTGCTCGCAGCAGGCTTTCTGGGTATTTCAGCAGGCGGGAGTTAAAAAGATATTGTCCGAAGGCGGCGTTGGAGCGGTTAATTATCTTTTAAAAACGCGGGATATGGTGATCCCTCATGATTACGTGGATTTTTCCCTGCGTAAGGATATTTCCTTAACAGATAATTATTTATTAATAATGAGAGACCCGTTTTGTGGTGATTTAAGAAAAGTCATTAAAGAACAAACAGAAAAAAGCTGGGCGGGAAGAGTGTTTGACCTGGGGGTGTACGCAAATACGGAAGGACGCCATTTTGAGAGCCCGTCCGAGATCAGTTACATGAAAAGGGCCGGCGCCGATATAGTGGGGCAGAGCGTTTGCCCGGAGGTATATCTGGCTCGGGAAATAGGGGCCTGCTATGCGGGGATGTACATGGTGGTCAATTATGCCGAAGGCGTTGTCCTTCCCTGGAGGCATGAAGAATTAGCTGATATTTTTTATAATGAAAGCATATCTTTAGGCAAGATTATGATTGATATTCTGAGAAATTTAGATATAAGCCAAAATTGTTCCTGTCCCGCACTTAGAAAAGAAACTCTTTTGACTAAAATATACAGCGAAAGGAAAAATGACGATGGCTAAAAAAAAGGGGAAGCGGCTTAGCGGCGCGGTAAAGTTCGCGATTATAATATCATTGCTTGTTGTCATATCGTTGGTTACTAATCTCTATACCGACTGGCTCTGGTTCCAATCGGTTAATTATCAGCGGGTGTTTACGACCATTCTGACCAGCAAAATATTGCTGCACGCCGCGGTTTTTATAGTCGCCTTTCTGCTGTTTTTTGTCAATGCGCTGATAACCGCTTACACGGTCAGAACGCAACGGTTAAGGGACAATAACGAACATTCGGATATTTTTTACCTGTTTCCTGAAAGCTCTAACCTGAAGAATTTTTTAACCGGCGCCGATTCCAAATGGGTTTTATTATTTGTAAGCGTGCTGGTAGCTTTTATTTTAAGCAGTATTTCCTCAGATAACTGGATTGTAGTGCAGCAATATATTAACAGGGTTTCTACGGAAATATCCGATCCGGTTTTTTATAAAGACTTAGGTTTTTATTTTTTCAACCTGGAATTTTATCAAATGATTTATTCCTTATTGATGAGCTTTCTGATATTTGTGGTTGTGGTTACGGGAATAATTTATTTTATTAATATTTCGGCTTCTTTTTTCAACTCCGGATGGAAAAATTTTTCTTGGGCTAAAGCGCACATGGCTATTTTGCTCGCTTTAATTTTTGCTTTAAAAGCCTGGGGCTACCATCTGTCCACTTTTAAACTGCTGTTTTCGACTAATGGTATCGTCTTTGGGGCCACCTATACAGATATTAACGCCCGGCTGTTCGCTTATAAAGTTTTGCTGGTGGTTTCTCTCGTAGCCGCTTTATTGATAATTGTGGAAATTTTCATAAAAAAAATGCAATGGGTGTTCATAGCTATCGGCACCTGGATAGTTCTGGCCGTTATACTGCAGGGGATTTATCCGAGTATTATGCAAAAATTTATGGTTCAGCCCAATCAGTTTAATAAGGAACGCGCCAATATAGAGCGGGCCATTAAATACACCCGTCAGGCCTATAATCTTGATATGGTCGATAATAAAGATTTTCCGATAACCTATGACTTAAATATCAACGATCCCGCTCACGGGACTACCGTAAAAAATATCCGGCTTTGGGATTGGTCGCCTTTAAAGACTACTTATCAGAATTTGCAGCAGCTGAGGACTTACTATGTATTTGAAGACGTAGACGTAGACAGGTATACCATAGACGGCCAGTACCGGCAAATCATGCTGGCGGCCAGGGAAATGGACCAGGAAGCCCTGCCTTCTCAGGCTAAAGACTGGATTAACCAAAAACTGATGTATACCCACGGGTACGGAGTTATTGCCAGTCCGGTAAATGAAGTGGGCGCCGAAGGTTTCCCTAACTTTTTCATGCGGGATATTCCGCCGCGTTTTACCAGCGATTTGGTTTTAAACCGGCCTGAAATATATTTTGGCGAGAGAACCAACTCCTATGTAATCGTAAACACTAAACAGGAAGAATTTGATTACCCGCAAGGGGAATTGAACGTATCTACCACTTATGACGCCAGATCCGGCATTTCTTTGAACAGTTGGGGTAAACGGCTGCTTTTCGCCTGGGCTCTGAAGGATTACAAAATGTTACTTTCTTCCGATATAACTAATGAAAGCCAGGTCCTTTTGAACAG
>JAISWS010000100.1 GCA_031270725.1 Syntrophomonadaceae bacterium
AGTCTCTGGCCGCGCGAGTCCGTATTATCATTTTACGGCGCAAACCAGCTGAAATAGCGTGTTTATAAATTGTCTGCTTTATGCGTTTAAACGCCAGGATACCTCTTGAATACTTGTGTGCGGGGATTATGCCAAATTTTGTATCGTGGACGCTGGATATTGGCCGCATGTACAATTCCCGCGAACGGATTTCCATACATCCTTTTTCATAATCACGGCGGTATAGTTGCCGTAAGGAGGAAGGGGATAATAATATTTGTGAGATATATAAAATGTGTGTATATACACATATTTTATATATTTGATGATATATTTATAAAAATAAGATAAAATTATAATGGAAACCTGAAATTATATGAGGGAGTTTTATCGTATCGGTGGACGCGATGTTATGGGCGGGCTGATTTATTTACGATGGATACTGTAAAAACTGTCATTTAGGGGGCGTATATGATGGCGGAAGAAGATAAATTTGACGTTATAGTGGTCGGAGCAGGGTTGTCAGGCTTAGCTGCCGCCTGTGCAATAGCCAAAGAAGGCCTGGAAGTTTTGGTATTGGAAAGAGGCGAATATCCTGGCGCCAAAAATGTTACCGGCGGACGTCTGTATTTGAATCCTATCAGGGACATGTTTGCGGATTTATTTGCGGAAGCGCCGCCTTTTGAAAGATATATTACTAATGAAGATGTATGTGTTATGGATGAAGACAGATCGGTCAGTCTTAGCTATAGCGGTTCAGAATTGAGGGAGCAGCCATATTCGAGCTACAGTATCCTGCGCAGTAAATTTGATAAATGGCTGGGCAAGCAATGTGAGCGCCAAGGGGCGATGCTAGTTACCAGAAGCCGAGTAGATGAAATAATTATGGATAATGGCAAAGTTGTCGGGGTACGGGCCGGCGGCGAAGAGCTGTCATCCGATATAGTTATTGCGGCTGACGGAGTATTGTCTTTTATCGCGCAGCAAGCAGGTCTGAGGCAGCCGTTTCAGGCCGGTAATTTTGCGGTAGGCTGTAAAGAAATCATTGAAATACCGCGTGAACAGCTGGAAGCCAGATTTAATTTAGAAGAAGATGAAGGCTTAGCGCGTTTATACATGGGAGCCGTAACCAAAGGGAAATTTGGCGGCGGGTTTTTATATACCAATAAAGAAAGCATAAGTTTGGGCTTAGTGATGGGAATTGAGGGATTGACGGGGGCGCTTCCCGCACTGGAAATTCACCAAATAATGGAAAATTTTAAGCGAAGGCCGGAAGTGGCTAAACTCATAAAAAACGGGGAATCTGTTGAATATTCCGCTCATGTTATCCCGGAGGGCGGACTTAAAAGCATGGGGAAATTATATGGCGCCGGAATTCTAGTAGTCGGTGACGCCGCTGGTTTTTCTATGAATATAGGCATTACCGTACGAGGTATGGAATATGCGCTGGCGTCCGGATATTACGCCGCACAAGCGGTTATTCAAGCTAAAAAAAATGAGGATTATAGTGAGGCCGGTCTGGCGTTTTATAAAAAGCTGCTCGACGACAGCTTTGTCATGAAAGATTTTAATAGCTTTAAAGAATCCTTATCGATTTTGGAAAATCCGCGTTTATTCACTTATTACCCTCAGTTGTTAGGTAATATTATGAAGGATTTATATAATGTGCCTGATGGACCCAAAACTAAACTTTATCCTACAGTAAGGAAGCATTTGAGCAATAAGAATTTAATGGCTATGGGAAAAGACGCATGGAGGTTGATGAAATTATGAATGCTGACGCTAACCTTAAAAGCAAATTGGGCCTGAATGTGTTCAAACGCGATAAAGACCCCCATATAGTTATAAAAGAAGGCTGCGCTAAAGACGGGCGCTTAAAGAAAGCTTTGCTGGTTTGTCCGGCCGGATTATATACCGAAAACGCTGACGGGGAGGTAGAGCTTACGATGGACGGCTGTTTGGAATGTGGAACATGCCTTATCGCGTGCGGGGCGGAAGTTTTAGAGTGGAACTATCCTTCCGGCGGAGCCGGAGTACAGTATCGTTTCGGATAAAAAACCAGGATATAAGGCGGAGCTGAAAGCCGCTTGCGTTTCTATACCTTGAATGGCTGGGATTTTGTTGCGCATAAAATAATGAAAGAGGAGGATATCGTATGAATATTGTGGTGGCCATGAAACAAATACCTGATTTGCAGCAAATACGGATTCGTGAACGTAAACCTGTCTTGAGCGGAGTGCCGCTTACTTTCGGATTGATCGATAAAAATGCTTTGGAAGCGGGCATTCAGTTAAAGGAAGCCGTCGGCGGAAATCTGATTGTAGTTTCAGCCGGGAATGAGGAGCTTGAAGAAACCGTCAAAGAAGCGCTTGCTGTTGGGGCGGATGAAGCTTACTTAGCGGCGGATAATGCCCTGGCTGGCTTGGATAGCTCGCAAAACGCGCAAATATTAGCCGCGCTTATCAGAAAAATTGATACTCCGGACATAATTATTTTTGGGGAAGGCAGCGGGGATAACTATTCGGGACAGGTTGGAACAAGAGTGGCTGAAATTCTCGGGCTGCCTTCGGTGGCTTACGTCAGCCGGATTGAGGTAAAAGACCATACAGCCAGACTGGTTCGTTCTTTGGAAGATGCGGATGAATTGATAGAAGTACAGCTGCCCTGTATAATTACGGTTTTGGGAGATATTAATGAACCGCGCCTGCCGTCGGTTACCCAAGTGTTAAAAGCCGGTAAAAAGCGCCGGGAAGTATTTGCGTTAAGCGATTTGGGGATAGAATTATCCGCGAAAACCATCTCAACTATAAGTGATCTGGCTCCGGTAAGCCAGCGTAAACAAATAGCGGTAAAATCCCTGGATGAGTTATTAAACGTGTTGCAGACGGAAGGATTTTTAAGGAGGTAATAGTGATGGCCGGAGTATTAATATATAGTGATAAGCAAAACATTTCATTAGAATTATTGACGGCGGCTCAGCTTTTAAAAAACGGAACAGGCGCTAAAATAAACGCCTTGACGGTAAATAATGATGAGCAAGCCGCGATATTGAGCGGCAGCGGAGCTGATGTTGTCTATAAAGTGACGGATGCCGACGTGAGTTTAGCGGATTCCAATATCATAGCTGAAATTGTGAAACAGGCGGCGGAAAAAGCTGAGGCGGACATTATTTTCCTAGGCTCGAACCGCCGGGGAAAGGAACTGGCAGGACGTTTAGCGCAAAAAACAGAAGCGGGATGTTTAACTGATGTCGGCGGGCTGGCGCTGGAAGGAGGTACAATAGAGTGTACCCGTAATTCTTTAGGCGGGGCGACGGTTGCCAGGCAGCAAATCACGACTTCTAAGAAAGTTATCGCGTTGTCACCGCATTCTTTTGAAGCGGCCGGAAGCGCTGCCGCAGGTAATACGCTTGAGTTGGACATTATGAAACCGGATATTACCTCTAAATTAGTGGAAGTTAAAAACAGGAGCGCCGATGCGGTTGACATACAAAATGCGGAGGTATTAGTAATTGTAGGCCAAGGAGTGGAAAAAGACGATTTGGTTCACGCGTCAGCCATCGCTAAAGCTCTGGGCGGAGAGGTTGCTTGTTCCAAACCGGTTGCCACCGATAAAAAATGGTTTTCCGAGGATTTTATAATCGGCTTATCAGGCAAACAATGCAGGCCTCAACTGGCTATAATATTGGGAGTGTCAGGGCAAGTGCAGTTTACGGTAGGCATAAGAGACGCGCATGTTATTGCCGCGGTAAATAATGATGAGAACGCGTTCATTTTTCAACTGGCTGATTATGCGATGGTGGCCGACAGCAAGGACGTGCTGGCGGGGTTGGCCAAGGCCTTGAGCTGATGAAAAGAAGGCTTTGAGCGCAAATATTATTTTGTAATATAAATTTTTACGTAAGATACAGCAACAGATGTTTCACGTGAAACATCTGTTGCTGTATCTTCATTCTTTTACGGCCCAGCGCTGATCCGCGATAAATCCGTTCACAACAACCTGTCAGTCCGCAAGTGGTTTCTCGGCCGGAGGATATTTTATTATTAAGGGGGATAATGGGATTGTGCCTGCCTTTGCTTGTAACACGAATGGTTGCGCCCGCTTGCCGCCTAAAAGTGGATGCTCCGCGGGAGTGTTCAGGGAAAGGCTGGCGCGCTGAAGATTAGCCGTTCAGTTTTTTTCATAAAGAATAACTATAAACCGCTTGAGCGCAGTACAAAGCGTAAAAGCCAAGGCGCCGCTTATTTAAAGAGCGGCACCTTGGCAAGTGTTTGATAAATCAAAAAACATGATGTTTTTTTAACATTCCGGCGCGGTGGAATGTTAACGTGGTATTTGAGATTAATAGTACCGCGCACAGTTTTAAAATCAGAATACCTTGTCTGATAAATGTTGCTGGGCCAATTCGAGGTCGCTGGGCTTATCAACATCGACCCCCACTTCAGCGAAAGGAGATATTATGGCTTTCCCCGCTATGCCGATTATCCGACGGAAAGTTTTTTCGGCGTAAGGCAGAGTCAATTGTTTAAAAAGATACCGTATAAAAATAGCGGTTCCGAACATGCGTATAATTGCCAAAGGATTTTTCCGGTGCTGGACAATGAGTTTAGCTTTAGCGATAGCCTTTTCGATAACGTCATGGCTGATTATAAACAGATTGCCTCCGGTAAAAGAGCCTTCTTTTATCTTTATGTAAGTGCGTTTTACTCCGGGGTATTTATCTTCGTTGATTTCCTGACGGATGATAGGGTAATAAAAATCCGCCTTATAATCCTCGCATCTGCTGATAAAATCATCGATAGCTTCCGTAGTTATAAACGGAATATCTGAAGGCAAAATCAATATTTTATCAGTCATTGGCATTTCAGTTAGCGCTTCCAACGCGTTCTGCAGACTGTCTATAGCGTCTTCGCCCGCTTCCGCGAAAAACAGCCTGCCGTCATTTCCCAGTACATTACGCAGAGCTTCTACAGGGCCGCTGACTACGATATTATTAACTTTAGGCGAAATTCTCAAGGCTTGATAAACGTAATATATTATGGGATACTGTCCTATAATTATCAAAGATTCGTTATTATACGGAGAAACAGGTTTTAATAGTTCACTGGTTTCTCCTCCCGCTAAAATAACTGCGTCGTACTGCTGCATTGAAGGGTACCTCCATTATGTTAGGCGTATATCACCATTTTTTATTGTTTCCAGCAAGCCGTTTTCGGCGTTTTCCACATGTTCCTGAGCCGCTTGGCGGGACAACTCGCTGTTGCGGGACTGAATAGCTTCCAGTATCAGGCGGTGTTCCCGCAAGCTTTGCTGCATACGCCCCGGATAAGCTAATGAAGCTGTTCTGAATCTTTGTATCTGGTCCCTGAGGTTATTGACGATCCCCAAAAGTTTGTCATTGCGGCTGGCGGCGTAAAGAGCGTCATGAAAACGGGTATCGACGCTGATTACACGGGATATATCCATTTGACTGACGGCTTCGTTCTTCTCCGCCAGCAATTTTTCCATGTACTCGATTTCTTCTTCCGTAATGCGTTCAGCGGCTAAAGCGGCCGCCAATCCTTCTAAAGCGGCCCTTATTTCAAAAACGTTGACGACGTCTTTTAAAGACATATCTACTACATAAGCGCCTTTACGCGGGGTCATAACAATAAACCCTTCTAATTCCAATTTGCGTAAAGCCTCGCGAACAGGAGTCCTTGATACTCCGAGCTCGTCGGCCAGTTGGATTTCCATGAGCCTTTCTCCGGGATGTAAATTGCCATTGATGATGGCCGCTCTAAGAGTATCCAGAACTAATTCCCGCAATGGTTTATATGAATCGAAATTTACAGGTTGAAGGCGTTTTTCTTCCATAAATTAAACTCTCTTTCTAAGAATATGACGATACGGCAAAAATGTTCTTATATGTTTCAGATAAAATAGCGTACGCTTTTTCCGCGCCGGCGGCGTCCGCAAATAAACCGAAGACGCTGGAGCCGCTGCCGGTCATCAGGGCTTTCAAAGCGCCGGCGTTTTCTAAATGTTTTTTAATCGAAGCGATTATGGGATAATCAAGTACGCTTACCGATTCCAATTCGTTTTCCATCGCACGGGCCATAGCCGTTAAAGAGCCGCTCTTAGCCGCTTTTATAAACGCGGCTGTGTCGGCGTGGCGGGATACATTGTCACGGTTAAATCGCCGATATATTTCGCTGGTGGATAAACTGAAATCCGGTTTTATTATAACCAAAGCCAGGCGCCTAGACAAAGGCAGTGGCGTCAGAATTTCCCCCCGGCCTTTGGCTAAAGCGGTAGGAGGGCCGGAAGGCAAACAAAAAGGAACGTCGGACCCCAATAATTCAGCCAGTTCAAAAATATCTTGAGAAGAAACGTTAAGCGCGTATAAATTATTGATACCGGCCAGCGTAGCGGCGGCGTCAGTGCTGCCGCCGGCCAAACCGGCGCCTGTAGGGATATTTTTCTCCACATATATTTCAACGCCCGGGTGAGAGCTGTATCGGCTTAAAATCAAAAGAGCGGCCTTGTACACCAGATTGCTTGAACCCCAATCCAGACTATCGTCATTGCCGTAAATCCTGATAGCGGAAAACGGCTTGAAGCAAAGCCGGTCTGATAGATTAATTTTATGCATTACGGTTTCTAATTCATGATAACCGTCAGAACGTTTGCCCAGCACGTTTAAAGTTAAATTTATTTTAGCCGGAGCGTTCATCCACAAAAGCTGCTGCACTTTTTAATACCCCTGTTTTTTTACAATTATAGTCTTAAGCGGCCGGTTCGCCAATTGTTAAGTTACGTCATTTTACGTTATTTTACGGCAATTAGCGAGGATTTAGCATATTTTTAAACTTAGCCCGCATTTTTAACGTAAATTTTCATACCTGCCACTATACTCTGAAGAGCCGCCCCCTGATACGCCTCCTGAGAAACCGGAGACCGCGGGGGCGCTGAAGGGGTAACAGAACGGGGCGGCATTATTGGCGAGTTAAAAAAATAAACTTTAAGGAGAGTCATGACGCCACGGCCATAATTCGGACAATTTCCAGGATACCTTGGCGGGCTGCTCCGGGGCGTTCAGGCTCAAACCACTTTCCGAATCCGCCACTACGCA
>JAISWS010000108.1 GCA_031270725.1 Syntrophomonadaceae bacterium
GCGGGCGATACAGTCCGCGTAACTATAAGTGAACGGCAATAAACAACAAGGAGGGAATCCGCAATGATTGAACCTTATATCATGTTCAACGGACAGGCTTCGGAAGCCATCGACTTTTATGAGAAGGTATTCCACGGCACGAATAAGCGTATCATGCGCTGGGGCGACGCTCCGGGCAATACAGGCGACTACCCCGTAGATGCTATGATCAACGAGTATAGACGCTTCAACATACTCAAGGGCACGCGGTGGACATAGAGAAAGCCCGCGCCTACTTCAAGAGGCGGCAAGGGGCGCTGGTGATATCGCCATTACGGGTGAACATGCTTGTTGACGATCTGCTGCGTAAGTTCCTGCTCGAAGGAAGATTTGATGTGAAATAGATAAAAAAACCGTTCTTGTTTGGCGTGGCAAGTCAACGAAAAGACAACATGCATGGCAAGGCACCGAATTAAATGCCCTGTCCATAGGTCATTGCATACTTTTTGGTTATCTAATTAAAAGATTAACGGGCGGAGATACCAGGTATCACACCAATGAAACGCAAATAAAGACGCCGTTCGGTTTTGCGTTACCGAACAGCGTCAGTGTTTGCGGGGCGGACGTTTTTAGTTTATATATTATGACTTTGTTCTGTATTAAAAGTTTTTGTCCACAGGAAGTTTATTGGAATTTATTTGTTCATGCGTATCCAGCGCAGTCTGGTTTGCTGTTTTTTGCCTTCCGCGCCTATCTTGACCGGATCGGCGGTTAAAACCAAAATATCGTCACTTTCTTTATTTATGTAACGCTTTTGCCGGCTTCCTATCCAGTTGGTGATCAAGCTAAATTCCAGGTTATGGTATACGATAGCTTTTTCCTCGTCTACTTCGAAAGGGCCGGCATAGGCGAACATGCCCCGGGCGGCCGCCAAAGTCTGTTCTACGGTTCCGCCGTCGGTATCGGGTATATCATAGCGCGGTCTGCCGGCTTTGATGATTTGAACGGAAACCCATCCGTCGCTGGAATAACAAATAAATCCTGTAGCCCCCGGCCCCATTATATCAGTCGTTACGCCTTTTTCATCCGTGCCGGTGAATGAATCCAATTTCCATGTCCCTTTTAACCAGTCTGTTAACATCAGTTACGCCTCCTTATCAATTGTTTTTGTGAAAATTTATATTACATATTTTCCATATGCTTTCAGTTATTTCCTTCTTAAGCGGTAAATCCATAATGCGCATAATCAGAATATTGTTCGGAAAATATTGCAAACGACCTTAAAGTTGACGATTGGTGTGCTTGTGTAAAGCTCATAGCGGAATTTTTATTTAATGATTAAATTTAGCATAATTAACATAATTAACCTTATAATATAATATTATGCAATAAAACGGGCTGTCAGGGGAACCCGTTCTTCACTCTTATGGGTACAGGCGGGCGGCAGGCAGGTACCCATAAGGGGCATAACCCTTGCTGGCCACGGGCAAGCTGGAACGAATTTAATTGCGGATTAGTATTATAATTGGAATATTTACCCTGCAGGCAGGGCATTTTATATAAAAAAGTGATTGTAACTAATATATTTTTACAGAGGTTGGCGATGAAGAAAGTTTTATTATTTTTGCTATGCGGGGCGGGGCTGTTAGTTTTGTACGGATTTTTCTGGGATCTTCCGCAAACAGAGGTCAGGAAGCCGTCTATGGTTTACGATGTAAATACGCGGCCTATAAGCGGGCTTACATCGGAAAATAAAATTTACGTACCCCTTAATGAAATAGCCCCGGATTTTATAAACGCTATTATTGCGGTTGAGGATAAGAATTTTTATAAACATTGGGGAATTGATTGGCGCGGTGTAGCCAGGGCTTTGTATAATGACATTAAGGCGGGAAACTTGAGAGAAGGGGGAAGCACTATCACTCAGCAAACCGCCAAAAGTTTGTTTTTAAACCATGAAAGAACCTGGATCCGCAAACTGAAAGAATTTTACTATGCCGTACAGTTGGAGCGGAAATACAGTAAAGATGAGATACTGACCTTATACTGCAACACAATTTTTTTCGGCCACGGAGCTTATGGGGTGGAAGTGGCCAGCAGGACTTATTTTGGAACTACCGCTTCAGAGCTGACTTTGGCGCAAGCCGCCCTTTTAGCGGGATTACCGCAATCTCCGAGCGCTTATAACCCTTATGTCAATCCGGATAAAGCCAAAGAACGTCAGAAAATGGTTCTGGAGAGGATGGCGGCCGATGGGTTCATCGATGAAGCTCTCAGGGAAAAGGCCATGGATGAAACTTTAAATTATACGCAGGCGCATTCCGCCAGCGGAGACGCACCCTATTTCATAGCTATGGTCAAAAATTATCTGATAGAAAAATACGGGGAACGCATGGTTTATCAGGGCGGGTTACAGGTTTTCACCACTTTGGATCTGGAAATGCAGAAAGCGGCCAATAAAGCTTATCTGAAAGGTCTGCAAAATGTGGACGAAAACCTGCAAGCGGCTTTGGTGGCTGTGGATATAAGTAACGGGCATGTCAGAGCTTTGATCGGCGGGCGTAATTATATAGATTCCAATTATAACCGCGCTTTTTCCAAACGGCAGCCCGGGTCAACCTTCAAACCGTTTGTTTATTCTCTGGCGGTCGATTCCGGAATGACGGAAGCGGATATGCTGATGTGTGAAGAAATAGAATATACTCTGCCGGACGGTAAAAAATACACTCCCGCCGATTATGGGGAGAAGCCGTTTCACTGGAAGAGGTTTACTTTAAAAGAAGCGTTGATGATATCCGATAACTCGATCGCGGTTCAGATTAATAATATCCTAACTCCTGAGTTGACAGCTGAATATAGTGAAAAATTCGGTTTTAAAAATATTCAGCCGGTTTTGTCGCTTCCGCTAGGCGCATCAGAGGTGAGCCCAATGGAGCTGACGGGCGCTTATGCCTGTTTTGCCAATCAGGGAGTTTATCATGAGCCGGCCTATATTTTGAAGGTAACGGATCAAAATGGGGAAATTATGGAAAATACAGCCGACGTTAAAGGTACCCGGGTGGTCAGCGGGGAAACAGCGTATATAGTTACTAATATGCTGTCGGGAGTTTTGCATCCGGGAGGAACAGCTTCCCATCTGCGTCCGGTATTGCAGAGCCCGGCGGCTGGTAAAACCGGAACCACTGATTCGCATAACGACGCCTGGTTTGTGGGTTACACTTCAAGAGTTTGCGCGGCGGTTTGGGTAGGTTATGATCAGGCGAAAAGCACAAACTTTACCGGCGGAGGCATTGCCGGGCCGATTTGGGCTGATTTTATGCAGGCCTCTTATGCGCAGGCGCCGGCGGGAAATTTTATAAAACCGCCGGGGATCGACAGTATGAATATTTGCCTGGACAGCGGTATGGTCGCCAGCGATAAATGTAAAAGAACCTCGGAAATGGCTTTTAAAAAAGGCAGTGCCCCGCCGGGAATTTGTTATCATCAATTTCTCGGGTTATTTGACAATTTCCCTCAATGGCTTGACGAACCCCCAGAAGGAAATGATAATTAAAAAGGCGAAATAGATAAAAAATTGGTGGGGAGGGAAACGGATGGACGAGTTTAAAAACCATATCAACCGGGCGGAGGTTAAGATATTCAACGAAGAATATACAGTAACCGGAGATGAAAATACAGAGTATATTCATATGTTAGCTGGCTATATTGATCGCCGCATGAAGATAATTCAACAGCGGAATCCCAACTTATCAAGCAGTAAAATAGGGGTATTGCTGGCTTTGAATCTGGCTGATGAAATAAACAAATTGCAGGATGATTACGACGAAATTGTAAAAGATCTGGAAGATGCCAGAAAAAAGCAGCCTTGATTCAATAATATGTAATATGACAACGGCTTAACGGTTTATGTATTCTCAGTCCCTGCCGAAAAGAGGCGCTTTTAGAATATGTGTCCGGGCGCGGCGCATACTAAAGGAAAAGCGGATGAAAGGGAATTATAAATTGTGTTTAGTTATGCTTTGCGCGCGGCTGTGATGTATCTTATGGCTATGGTCATGATCAGGCTTTTGGGGAAAAGAGCTTTAGGGGAATTGGGCGCTTTGGATTTTGTGGTTATGACCGGAGTAGGCCATACGGTAGTGTCGATAGCGCTCGATAAGAGCATACCCTTTTACGAAGGCGTTATTATTTTAGCTACTCTGGCTTTTCTGGAATTTATAACGGGTTTTTTGTCTTTGAAAAATCAACGTTTCGCCCACCTGATTTCCGGAAAACCTGTGATTTTGATAGAAGACGGCCGCATTATAAAAGATAATTTAAAAAAAGAGAAATTTAATGCGGATGATCTCATGCAAGAGCTCAGAAAGCAAGGAATAGCAGATGTTGATGAGGTTCACAAGGGCATACTCGAGTCCTGCGGCGGCTTTACCGTTATCCTGAAAGAAGCTGATCAGCCGGTTTCCCGGCGTGATTTAGGAATGACAGAATTTAACCGTGTTCGCGTTCCCACCGCGGAAGGGCTGGCGCGAAAGGAGCTT
>JAISWS010000148.1 GCA_031270725.1 Syntrophomonadaceae bacterium
ACTCTTCCCGATAATGTTATATCGTTATAGTTCAGTTCCGATTGGATAGTGGTAGGAGACAGAACGACGTAATCCGCGCAGGGGTCATTCAGCGATTTGCCGTCCAGCAACGCGTTGTACAGTTTCCCGCGGGGAAAAACCCCAATCAAATGGGTCTCCTCATCTACTACCGGAATGACATCTATTTTGTACTGTTTGTAAATATTTATAATTTTTTTAAAGGTATCGGCAGGTGTTATAGTTGTGAAATTTTTGTTCATTAAGTCAACGACAGAAAGTTCATTAATGCTTTGTTCAGCAAAAATCATAATCTGACTCCTTTCGGTCATGGATGATGGACAGTTGTTCGGTTATTTGCACACATAAAAACATTGAAATGGCGAAATAATGTGCTTTTGTATATAACCATGTACGAGCGTTACATATATTGTACACTAAAATGAACAATTATGAAAACACTTTTATGGTTTATTTTTCTCTGAATTAGATAAAATTTCCACCCAGCAGCGTGTAACAGTTAAATCTGTACAGGATACGTCTCTGCGCCATTGCCCTCCCTGCGGGGTACACGGCTGGCCGCGTAGTCCTGTGTCCCGCAGAAGAGCTATCCGCATACCCTACACCCCCTAACGGCGAGTACCCTGAAGGGCACGGGCGGGCACAAAATGACCCCCTTGAAGAAAGGGGTACGCCAAAGAAAGGCGGTTCTGTTTTATAAGATTTTAGATGACACTATGTACTGGTAATATGTTTTTGAGTTTAATAAATAATAATATTTTATAATGGGCGGCAATAAATTATACTATTTGCGGGAGGGGGGATAATTTAATGAATATTTTCAAAATAACTGATAAGAGCGGCTATTCGGTTTCCTGGATTTTATTGACGGTTATTTTTATTTTGGTGGTCTTGTTCTGGAAATTCGGCTCTCCGGTAATTGCTTTATTGCTGTCGTTGGGAGGGGCTTTGACAGCGGCGGCCAGCTGGAGGCAAGGCAAAAAAAGAATAGGGGAGCAAATAGAACTAACCGAACAGGGGATTGTTTTCACGAAAGGAGACGACATCCGTTGCATTTCTTATGAGGAGATTAAAAGCGTTAAAGAAGAGAACAGTTTCGCGAGAAAACCTTGCTTTACTATAAAAACTTATCAGAGTTCCGTGAAGCTGCAGCCGGATTTCTACGAAAATGGCAAAGAGCTGCGCGAAAAATTGCTTAGCGCCTTTAAAAAATTTAATTGCCGTTTCGAATAGAGTTTACCATTAATTGTATTGCGCATCAGGATGTTGTTTTTTATGATTGCTGATAATAAAAAAACGGGGTACCGTGTTTGAGACAGTATCCCGTTTTTCATCAGGGCCGCGTTACTCGTTTTATTTTAGTTTAATTATTTATTGACGACTTTTTCTTCTTTAGCCGGAATCCTCATGCAGAAGAAAGAACGGTACACAAAGACAAGGGCAATGAGTATAAAAACAAAGCCTACATAGGGTGCGGTGGCGCGGAATGACTCGGAAATAGCTATTTCCATCGCCAAAAGGCCGAATAATGTAGTGAATTTTATTATAGGGTTTAAAGCGACTGAGGAGGTATCTTTAAAAGGATCTCCCACCGTGTCGCCTACTACTGTAGCTTCATGCAGGGGGCTGCCTTTTTCCTGTAAGTCCACTTCCACCACTTTTTTGGAATTGTCCCAGCAACCGCCCGCGTTAGCCATAAAAACAGCCTGGAAAAGGCCGAATATGGCTATGGAAATCAGATAAGCCACAAAGAAACTTACGGGATTATTATTTTCAATACTGGGGGCGGATAAGCAAGCAAACGCTAAAGCAAAAGAAAAGATGGCTATAAAAATATTAAACATACCGGATTGCGCGTATTGCGTGCATATTTTAACCACTTCCTTGGAATTTTCTATATTGGCTTGCTGGTTGGTGGCGTCATCCAGTTTAATATTGTTCTTGATGTATTCGACCGCCCGGTAAGCTCCGGTGGTTACCGCCTGCGTGGAAGCTCCGGTAAACCAGAATATAACCGCTCCGCCGCACAGGAAGCCTAAAATGGTAAACGGATTTAATAAGTTAAGTATTTCCGCCGGATCTACGTTTAAGACGTTTTGAATTACCAGGATTAAAGAGAAAATCATAGTAGTGGCTCCGACTACCGCGGTTCCGATTAAAACGGGTTTGGCGGTTGCTTTAAAAGTGTTGCCGGCGCCGTCGTTGGCTTCAAGGTAGTGTTTGGCTTTTTCAAAATCCGGTTTGAAACCGTACATAACTTCAATTTGTTTTTCCACATCGGGAATTTCTTCTATCAAAGAGAGTTCGTAAATAGACTGGGCATTGTCGGTAACCGGCCCATAGCTGTCGACGGCAATGGTAACCGGCCCCATTCCTAACATGCCGAAAGCGACCAAACCGAAAGCGAATACGGAAGGATAAATCATGACGGATTCCAGTCCGTAACCGCTCAGATAATAAGCGGCAAACATGATAACCACAAATACCATGCCTATCCAAAAGGCACTGAAATTACCGGCGACCAAACCGGATAAGATATTCAGAGAAGGGCCGCCTTCCCTGGAAGCCTTAACTACCTCAGCTACGTGTTTAGAATTAGGGCTGGTAAATATCTTGGTAAATTCGGGGATCAAAGCGGCCGATAAAGTGCCCAGACTTACAATGGCGGCGAATAAATACCATAGTTCACGCAGTTGAGCGGATTCACCGGAAGCTAAAATCAGATAACTGACGATAAAAGTAATGAATATGGAAATTATTGAAGTAATCCAGACCAAGCTGGTTAAAGGCGCTTCAAAATCAAAGTCGTCTTTGGCGCCGAAACGGGATTGGCTGAAAGCCCTGTTGACATAAAAGGAAGCTATGGAAGTAATGACCATCAGTACGCGGATAGTGAAAATCCAGGTCAGCAGAGTAGTTTGCATTCCGGGGTCAAAAACTCCTAAAATGATAAAAGTTACAATCGCGACACCGGTTACTCCGTAGGTTTCAAATCCGTCCGCGGTAGGGCCTACACTGTCGCCGGCGTTGTCTCCGCAGCAATCGGCTATAACACCGGGATTACGGGGATCATCTTCTTTAATTCCAAAAACTATTTTCATCAGATCGGCGCCAATATCGGCGATTTTAGTAAATATGCCGCCGGCGATACGCAAAGCGCTGGCGCCTAAAGATTCTCCGATGGCGAAGCCGATAAAACTGGAGCCGGCTAAATGGCTGGGGACAAAAAGCAGGATAATCAGCATCATGATTAATTCTACGCAAACGAGCAGAACGCCTATACTCATGCCGGCATCCAAAGCTATATTCAATAATTTCAGGGGTTTGCGTTCCAAAGCGGTAAAAGCGGTGCGGCTGTTAGCTAAAGTGTTTACCCTTATTCCGTACCAAGCTACGCAATATGAACCTAAAATACCGATTACCGTCCACATTAATATAAACAGCACTCCGCCGACGGACGTGTTTTGCAAAAACCCGAAATAAAAAGCTATACATACACCGATAAATACAAATAATATAGCAAT
>JAISWS010000086.1 GCA_031270725.1 Syntrophomonadaceae bacterium
AATGTAATCTATGTAATAATATATGATAATCATTTGACGTACGGTTAAATTATTAGTAAAATTTCAGAGAGCTTTTAAATTGCGCAGCCATTATTACGCTGTTTTCAGGAAAATTTATACATTATTATTTAAGAGCTCAGCAAAGGAGGAACCATATGAGTACGCGATCGTTGAGAGAAAAGCCTTTCCGGCTTTTGTGGGGACTGTTGTTTATTCTGGTGGTTGGCGGTTGGTATTGTTTTGCGCAAAAGCCCGTGGTTATCGTGGCTGACGGAAACGAGTTCCGCGAAAAGGTACTTTTTCCGTGTTCGGTGCGGGAGCTGTTAGACAAAAACCAGATTGTTTTAGCTCCGGAAGACCGGGTCAGCCCCGGCCTGGACAGCGTGGCCGCCGCAAGCTCAGTCATAACCGTCGAACGGGCTTTCCCGGTTTCTGTCAGGGCGGACGGACGGACGCAAACCGTTAAAACCCCGCCAGTCCCGGTCAGAGAAGCCATAGCGGCGGCAGGTGTCACCGTAAACGCGCGGGATGTTATTTCCCCCGCCCTGTCCGCGATTATTACCCCCGAACAAGAAATTAACGTCATAAGAGTTTCTGAAGCCACTTTCGAGGTGGAGGTAGAAATCCCCTTCCCTATAGAACGCGAAGTGGACGATACTTTGGCGCGCGGCCTGACTAAGACTGTCCGCGAGGGCCGGAACGGCCTGGCCCTGAATACCGTAAAAGCCGTTTACCATGACAACGAAGAGGCGAAAAGGACGGTTATCGGCAGTCAAGTGCTTAAAGAGCCGGTCAGCCGGGTGGTGGCGATAGGAAATATCGTCAGCGTGTCCCGCGGCAGCGTCCGGATGGATTTCCGCGAAGCAAAATATATGCAGGCTTCCGCCTACACCTACACCGGCCACAATACTTCCAGCGGCAGGCCTCCCGCGGTGGGGCTGGTCGCGGTAGACCCCAGCGTCATACCTTTAGGCAGCCGTCTCTATATAGAAGGGTACGGATACGCCATGGCCGCCGATACCGGAGGCAGTATCAAAGGGAATAAAATCGACCTTTTTATGGAAGATTACAACCAGTGTATCCAGTGGGGACGCCGCGAAGTTCTGGTTTACATCCTGCACTGACCGCCGCGTCATTTCCGGGAGCTATTTTTACATTCGTGTCCGCTTGAAAATTCCGGCCGTATTCGCCGGCGGACAGATGGAAAATTTTAACCCTCACCGCTATAAAAACGCTGTTTACGTGTGTAAACGGCGTTTTTGGTATTTTTTACCTGTATAAACGGCCGCTTTCACACATATGCTATGTCATATATATTTTCTATTTATAATTTATACTATTCTCCGTTAAAAACGCGGACGCTCCGGCAAGGCGAGCGGATTTAAGCGCGTATTAGTATGAAAATTATTTGGGGGAGGCGATTTAAGCTGTTGAAAAAACTTATTTCCGTATTGATGTTGTCTTTGCTGCTAATGACCATGGGGGCCTGCCATAAAAAAGCCGACCGGCCGGCGGAACCGCTGAACCAGTCCCAGCCGGACGCCAACGCGGACGCTAATATCAGCGAGCGCAGAGTAATGACGAATAGATTCTCCAAGCTGGCGGAAGCGGTGGAAGGAGTGGAAAAGGCTTCGGTAGTCGTCAATGGCCTGCCTGACGAAAACGGCGGCGCTACGGCGTCAGATGCCGGGAAAGTAAGCGTTTTAATCGGGCTGACTTTAGCCGGTAATCCCGATGAAGCACAAGCCTCGGCAATCGAAAAAACCGTTCATGACAGCGTTGTGAACAACGAAGCGCGGGCGGCGGAAGTGATTGTAACCAGGAAACCGGAACTGGTCCAGCGTATCGACAAGGTAGCCGACAGTATAGTTGAAGGCCGCGCCATAGCCGAATTTAAAGAGGAAGTCGCTAAGATAAAACAGGCCGCCTCGGAAAAATTATAGGTCCGCCGCTTTTTCCGCCGGTACGCGATATAATGTAACGTAATGTAATAATGTAACGTAATAATGAAAGCTTTTTTTAAATTGCGGGAAAAATTTTTCCCGCAATTTTTGTTCGCGCGGCGAACCGGTATATAACGCGCGACATGGCCGCTAAAGCAAAAACAGGGCTAAAACGGATTATAAACGCCAAAAAACGCGTGTAAGGCGTGCGGATTGGAGCCGCCGTACCTAAGAAGTAAACAGGCTTTTTCACCGGCTGGACAAGGCTTCTATGGAAATATCACGATACCGGGGACATTGTGAAAATTATCAGACCCGTTGATTTTTCCGCCGGCGCGTAATATAATGATAAAAACTTTTTTTAAGCGCGGGAAAGTTTTTCCGCGCTTTTTGTTCGCGCGCCGCGTCCCCTTTTTATGAGGATTAACATGATAAAACCCGATTCTATTTCCGGCTTGAAATCCGTATTAAAAGAATATAGTATTAAACCCTACAAAGCCTGGGGGCAGAATTTTTTGGCGGATCGCAATGTTTTACGGAATATCGCGGAAAAAGCCGGGCTTTCCGGGCAGGAGTACGCGGTCGAAATAGGGCCGGGCCTGGGAGCCCTGACCGTCCATTTGCTGCCCCGCTGCAAAGGGCTGCTGGCCGTTGACGTTGACGCGCGTTTTGAAGAGCCGTTAAAGGCGGTTATAGGCGAGCGCCCCGATTTTCGTCTGCTCATCAGAGACGTCCTGTCCGTCGATTTGGAAGCGGAATTAGCGGCGGCTTTTTCTTTGCCGGAAGCGCCTTCTTTCAGCGTATGCGCCAATATCCCGTATCATATCACTTCCCCTATCATTTTTAAACTTTTGGAACAATGCCCCCGCCTGAGAACCGCCACGCTCCTGATGCAGAAAGAGGTCGGGGAAAGGATTCTGGCGCGTCCCGGCACGAAATCCTACGGACTGCTGACAATTATGACGCAATGGTACGCGGAAGCCGTTTTATTGATGAAAGTGTCCCGAAACTGTTTTGTGCCTAAGCCGGAAGTCGATTCGGTCATTGTCCGGTTTCACCCCCGCGCCGCTAAGCTGCCGTGCCGGAACGAGGATTTGTTCAAGCGCTTAGTCCGCGTGTCTTTTCAGCTGCGCCGCAAAACTTTATCAAATATCTGCGTAAAAGTTTTCGGCGAAAATAAGCGCGATTTGGAAGCACAGCTGGTAAATCTGGGCATTGACCCTCAGCGGCGTCCGGAAACGCTGACTATATCAGAATTTATTCTCATCGCGGATGAATTGGGCTGAACAAGACGAATTTTTTCTTCCGTGAGCGTTTCGCGGGGGCGATTTGGGGAAAAGGCGCCGTCATGACAGCGAAAGCAGGGCTTTCTTTTTATTATTGACAACTAACTTAATTTCAAGTAAAATGTAGTAAGCGATTAAAAGAAGGTGATGTCTTGAGTTCTCCCAGACCTATATCTGATATCAAGAAAGATCTTGAGTTTTTTGTTGGAAGTAAAATTCGTTTGAAAGCCAATCGGGGAAGAAATCGCATCATTGAGCGTGTAGGCGTTTTAGAATCAACTTATCCTAATATTTTCGTGGTAAAATTAGATGAACGTAAGGCCGAAAGACGTGTATCGTACAGCTACGCTGACGTTCTTACAGAAACGGTAGAGCTTTTTGTTTATGACATACAGGATTCTGAAATCAGGATTGCTTCTGTTAACGAAGCGGCGGAGTAAACCCGCAAACGAATATTTTTAAACCAACCCATTGAGAAATTGTTTGCGGGGCAGGCAGTTTCTTTTTTTGCCTTTTACCAGCCGCCTTTCTCCTCTTTTTGGCCTTTTCAGCGCCTTTTGAACGTAAAGGCCCGGCTCCGGCCAGTAGCATATTATGGCCATTAATTTAATAATTATATTAATATAACTGGCAGGAAGGTGAAAAAATGAAAAATCTCCGGCAGATTTGGTCGCCGGTCATTCTCGCGGAGCTTTCGCGCCCGCGCGTTATTTCCGCCCCTTATCATTATCATCTGGAAGAAAAGTACGATGAGCTGGAAAACGTCAGGCTCAAAGTCCTTTTATGTTCCGCCCGTTTTACGGGCGCGGCGGCGGAAGTGCAAATTAAACTGCAAATTTTGTGTCTGGTAAGAGACGCTTACGGGCCGCGTTTACTGAATAAGGAGACGCTTTTAAACGACCGGACCCCTTTAGACGCTTTCAACCGTCAGGACTGGAGCAAAGAGCGGGCTTCTTTGACAGCCAGCGTCAGCCGGCTGGATTATCACGGCCGCCTGCTGGACGACGCCATCGCCATAGATTTCGTTTTAGAATATTTTCTGCGCGTTACTCAGGAACAAGCCGTCTCCGTCGTTTCCGAAAACGCCGGGGACTTATCTTTAAGCCCTGCCAGCGAAGCCCCGCCGCTGAAAATATTACAGCCGGAAACGGAGCAAAATGAACTTATCCGAAAATTGCGAGCCGATATTCTGCGCATAGAAGCGGAAAAAGCCTCCTTGAACGGTAAATTGCGCCAGCAGGAGCGGAATGCGCAAAGTCTGAGGTACGGAGTTAAAAAAGCCGAACTCAGAAATCTGGAGTTTCAGAATAAAATACGCTTTTGCGAACAAATGATAACGGATTTGCGAAAAACCGTCGCCGAAAAAGAAGGGCAGATAAACCGCCTCCGCCGTAATTCCGGCTATTATTCCGAACATCGCCGGGCGGCCAGCGGCGAATTCGCTGAAAATCTTACGGCGGGGAAAATTATTAAGCGCCTTTTCCATAATAACGGCTGATTACGGCTTGCCTCCCGTTTTTTCCCTCTCCGCCAGGCTTTTTATTTAAGGGGGCCTCCATCCCGGTGAGCGTTAAATTTTTCCACCTGTCCGCCGGCAGGCGGGTAAAAACGGACCGGCCTGTGTGAGTAATCCCCGTTTCTTCCGCGAAGGACGGGAAGGTTGTAGAGACTGGTGTCCCCAACGCCGGCGGCTATCCTACCTACTTATGAAAGGCGAAAGCGTCGTGGTGTACGCGGCGGACGAGGCGTATATCAGCGGCAACCGCAATGATGGGACGGGGCTTCGCGTTGGAGAAGGCCCCGGCTATTCTGGAGCTGTATAAGGCGCTGGGCTAATAATTTAAATTAAACAAGTAGGAGTGAACAAATAGCGTTTGATATGGTATAATAAACACATGAGAAAAGCGGAAATAAACGAGAAGAAAAAGTGTCCTAATTGCGGAAAAGTAGAAAACCAGCGAAAAAACGGTAGAAACCG
>JAISWS010000104.1 GCA_031270725.1 Syntrophomonadaceae bacterium
AGTGGAAAAAGCCCAGGCCAATATCGACGTCGCGACAGCCAAAGAAATGGAGCGCAAAATCCGTCAGCAGTCTTTTACCCTGCAGGATTTCCTGGAGCAAATGCAGCAGGTAAAATCTATGGGGCCTTTGAAAGATTTATTGGGCATGATACCCGGTCTGGGAAAGCAAATGAAAGACATGGATGCCGAATTGGACGAAAGGGAACTCAAACGGACGGAAGCCATTATACAGTCCATGACCCCCGGCGAGAGAAATAACCCTTCGCTTATAAACGGCAGCCGGAAAAAAAGAATCGCCGCCGGAAGCGGCAGCAAAGTCCAGGACGTCAACCGGTTGCTGAAGCAATTTGAAGAATCCAAAAAAATGATGAAGCAGCTTACCGGCCTTAGCGGAAAAAAAGGGAAAAAAGGCCTTATGCCTCCTTTTAATTTCCCTTTTAATTAAACCTGATGATTTTCCTTACACTTGATTTTTTAAAGGAGGTGAAAATGTGGCGACTAAAATAAGATTAAAAAGAATGGGAGCTAAAAAAAATCCTTTTTACAGAGTAGTGGTGGCAGATTCCAGATTTCCCCGCGATGGGCGCTTTATCGAAGAAATAGGCTATTATGATCCCAAAACTGACCCCGCTACCATAAAAATCGACGAAGAAAAAGCGCTGAAATGGCTCTCGCAAGGCGCAAAACCAACTGATACCGCCAGGTCTTTGTTAAAAAAAATTAGGGGTAATGAGTACATTTGCCGAAAACCGCAAATAACAGGCGGCGCAAGGAGTGAGAAAAGTGAAAGAATTGCTGGAATATATTGCTAAATCTCTGGTGGATAATCCTCAGGATGTTGTGGTCAATGAACAAGAAAATGAACATAACGTCATTCTGGAATTAAAAGTCGCGTCCGAAGACATGGGCAAGGTGATCGGTAAACAAGGCAAAATCGCTAAATCGATCAGGATTATCACTAAAGCCGCCGCCGGAAAAGAAGGCAAAAGAATACTGGTGGAGATTCAAAATTAAGCGCCGTTATTGCGTGGGTCAGAGGAGCGGGAAAATTTCCGCCCGCTTTTTAAGGAGGCTCCATATTGGCTGATGAACTGATAAATATCGGCATCATATCAGGCGTATACGGTTATAAAGGCGAAGTTAAAATAGCCCCCCTGACCGATTATCCTGAGCGTTTTGAACAATTAAACGGCGTTATTCTTTCTGATTTTCACGGCGTACGCGCACAGGAAGAAATAGAATATGTCAAGTTTAATAATAATCATATTTATTTAAAGTTCGCGGGAATAGACACCAAAGAAGAAGCCGTAAAATATAAGGGGGCTTATGTCCAAATCAGTGAAGGGCAGCTTTTCCCTTTGCCTGAAGGCGTTTATTATCAATTTCAATTGCTTGGGCTGCGGGTATTCGACGCCGAAAAAGGCTGCCTGGGAATATTGCGCGATATAATAGAAACCGGCGCCAATGACGTGTACGTCATCGATTCGGAAGATTACGGAGAAATTTTAATTCCGGCCATCAAGCAAGTTGTTCGTAAAATCGACCTCGAAGAAGGCGTCATGCAAATATGCTTATTGCCGGGGCTAGTCGATTTTGAGCGTAAATAAAGACTTTATCCGGAGGAATATATGAAAATTCAGGTTTTTACCCTTTTCCCGGAAATGTTTGACGGCCCTGTTAATACCAGTATTATTAAACGGGCCCGTGAAAAAGGAGCCGTAGATCTGGAACTGGTTAATATACGTGATTTCGCTCATGACCGTCACGCGCAAACCGACGATTATCCTTACGGGGGCGGAGCGGGTATGGTTTTAAAAGCTGACGTTGTGATTCCCGCTTTAGCCGCTTTTAAAAACAATGGCAGCCATGTTGTTTACATGTCGCCGCAGGGAAAAACGCTTAACCAAAAAAAAGCGGCGGCTTTGGCGGCTAAGCCCCATTTGATAATTTTATGCGGGCATTACGAAGGTATCGATGAAAGAATAATGACGCAGGTTGATGAAGAAATTTCGATCGGGGATTATATTTTAACCGGCGGAGAAATACCGGCTTTAGTAGTGATAGACGCGGTGTCAAGATTGTTGCCCGGTGTTTTAGGGTGTCCGGAATCGTTGCGGGAAGAATCGTTCAGCGGTGATTTGCTGGGATATCCTCAGTATACCCGTCCTCCGTTATTTCAGGCCCTGGAAGTGCCGCCGCCTTTATTGTCCGGCAACCATGAGCATATACGTTTATGGCGCAAAAAACAAAGCCTGTTAAAAACTTTGTTAAAGCGTCCGGAATTGCTGCTCCAAAAACAATATTCGGCGGAAGAAAAAGGGCTGTTGATAGAATTATTATTTTCCGGGGAGAAAATGATGTGAATAAATCACGCTGTTACATTGTTTTACTGCATTATCCCGTATACAATAAACAAATGCAGATAATTTCTACTTCTGTGACCAATCTGGATATTCATGATATTTCCCGAATCGCCCGTACTTATGATATGGAGGGTTTTTTTATCGTTCACCCTCACCCTGAACAGCAGCGTTTGGTCAGAGATATTATCGATTATTGGACTGAAGGTTTTGGGGGGCAATATAATCCTGACCGCCAGGAAGCCTTGAAATTGCTGCGCTTAATGCCTTCTATGGAGGAAGTTGTTGATTTTGTATCGGAAACGCATGGAAAAAAGCCTAAATGTATCGCGACTGACGCGCGTGCGTACCCTGAAGCCATAAAGTACGCGGATATGAAAAAACTGCTCAGTCAGGCTGAAGACGAAACGGTCTATTTATTACTGTTAGGGACCGGCTGGGGCCTTGAAGAAAATTTCATCAAAAATTGCGATTATATTTTAGAACCTGTAGAATACAACCGCCTTTACAATCACTTGTCCGTCCGCAGCGCGGCGGCTGTCATAACGGACAGGTTATTCGGCGAATTTTAGCTTTCCAGGCCCAATTCGCGCAAAACGCGAGTAAAAAAAGCTAAATAGTTTGCCTGAATGTCAAACTAATGTGTTATAATAAACTTTGTCCGGCATTTATCGGATAATCCGTTGTACCGCTATGTTGTACCGCTATAATAGATGATATGATGTACCAATAACACCAACCTGAAAGGGGATAAAAAATTGTCCGATATAATCAGAGCTATTGAAAACGAATACTTCAAAACCGACTTGCCGGTTTTCGGTCCCGGAGATACCGTCAAAATTCATGTACGCGTTATTGAAGGTACCCGGGAAAGGATACAGATTTTTGAAGGGACGGTCATAAAAATAAGAGGCAAAGGGCTTTCCAGAACTTTTACCGTCCGCCGTATCACTTACGGCGTAGCTGTGGAAAGAACTTTTCCTGTTCATTCACCCAGAATCGCCAAAATAGAAATTACCCGCAGAGGCAAGGTGCGGCGGGCCAAATTATTCTATCTGCGCGGTTTAATGGGCAAAAAAGCCCGGGTCAAAGAAAAAGGACGTTACTAGAACGATTTTCAAAGGGGGGGGATGTCTTTTAAAAAGGCCTCCCCTTTTTGCTCATCTTCCTTTAAAACCGCGTCCGGGGACTTTAGTTTTGAAGGAAATTAACGAAGGAAGTGATCGGCCTGTCAGTCAACTGGTTTCCCGGCCATATGGTAAAAGCCCGCAAGGAAATTGAAGCTAATTTAAGTTTGGTAGATACTGTCATTATTCTGCTGGATGCCCGCGCCCCTTTTTCATGCCGGAATCCTATGCTGGAAAAGATAGTGTCCCCCAAAAATAAAATCCTGCTTTTAAACAAGAGCGATTTGGCTGATCCGCTGAGTCTAAACAGGAATATTCAGATATTAAATAAATCCGGCTCGCCGGCTGTAGCTATGAATTCCCTCACCGGCCAGGGCAAAAAGCAAATCATCGAAATGATAGCCGCTTCTTTCGCGGCCAAAGCGCAAGCTTTTGAAAAAAAAGGCCGTCGCTTGCGGGCAGTCAGAGTTATGGTAACCGGAGTTCCGAATATAGGAAAATCTACTTTTTTAAACAATATAGTAGGCCGTAAAGCATCGGCGACCGGCCCTCAGCCCGGCGTAACCAAAGGCAAACAATGGGTCAGGCTGAGAAAAGACATCGAATTTATGGATACCCCGGGAATTATGTGGCCTAAAATAGAAAATGAAACTCAGGGCTTAAATCTGGCTCTTTTAAATATCGTGGGCGCGAATGCCTATGACACTTATAATACAGCGTTGTATTTAATAAACTTTATGAAGGAAAATTACCCGTCCCATTTACTGGAGCGCTTTAAAATAGAAGATTTATCCGTTCCGGCCGAAACCATACTGGAGCGGATATCATTCATGAAAGGGCATCTGCGGGCAAAATCCGTTCCGGAAGTTGATAAAACGGCTCAGGTTTTACTGCAAGAGTTTCGCGGCGGTAAATTGGGCAGAATGAGTTTAGAGTAATATGGCTAAAAATAAACTTTCTTTGGAAAAAGAACAGGAAAGAATCAGACAATTAAAAAGATACGAACTGGAAGCGTACGCTGAAGGGTATAAAATTATAGCCGGACTGGACGAAGTAGGCCGGGGCCCGCTGGCCGGGCCGGTTGTAGCGGCGGCCGTCATCCTGCCGGCGGACTTTTTTTTACCGGAAGTTGACGATTCCAAAAAATTAGGAGCTAAAAAAAGGCAAAAGCTGGCCGCGGAAATCAAGAGGGAAGCTCTTGACTGGAGCGTATCCTATGTTTTTCCGCCTTATCTGGACGAACTGAATATTTTAGGCGCCACTAAACACGCCATGATTAATTGTGTGGACACCTTAAATACGCGGCCGGATTTTTTGCTCATTGACGCGCTGTTTTTAGACGATATAAATATTAAGCAGCTGCCTTTAGTCAAAGGCGACACTTTAAGCGTTTCTATCGCTTGCGCTTCTATTATCGCCAAAGTCGAACGGGATCAGAGTATGGCTTATTATGACCAGTTGTACCCCGGCTATGACTTTACCAGTAATAAAGGTTACGGCACCAAAAAACATTTGGCCGCGCTGGCTGAAAACGGGCCTTGCGGTTTGCACAGAACCAGTTTTGAGCCTATAAAATCATTTTACGGAGGAAACTTAAATGCCCGGCGGACCAGTATCTTCAATCAACGTAATAATTGAATCCTTACCCGTTAACGATAAGAATTTACAGCTTGTACCCGGCGAAATCGTCAGAGGAGAAGTAAAAGAAGTAAAAGACGACGGCTCTTTGCTTCTATCTATAAAAGGGAAGCTGCTGGAAGCTCAAAGCGAAGTGAAAACAGCCAAAGGCCAAATCATCCAATTGCAATTCGAAGACATAAAAGACGGGAAAATCATTCTGAAAATGCTGGGCGCCGATTTTATCAGCAAGCTTGACGAGCTTAAACTGAGCGCTCATTTGAAAAGCATAGGGGTAAATCCGGGAGAATTGGAGCTGAAACTGGCTAACAAACTGCTCCAGTACCAACTGCCGGTAACCGCCAAAAATATAAACGAACTGAGTAAAGGGATATCCCTGCTGGGGGAAAGCACTAATAAAAACATAGATATGGCCGCTTTCGCCTTGTCCCGCAATATACCGGCAACCAAAGGTAATTTTGAACTCGTCGCCCGCTATTTTGCCAATACTGACGCGGGAGAAATTTTTAATAAAATTAACGTCTTATTGTCCGCCCTGCCGAAAACGCCTGAACAAACCGCGGCGGCCTCTAACAATCCCACGTCTCCATATACCGCTGTTTCCCGTGAAAACAGCCCGGCGCTCCTGAGTCAGAATCCTGAGCCGCTGGCTAAGCCTTCTCCCGGTTACGGCGCGGCGACAGGCGCGGCCAAAGAATCCGCAGCCTCCGTTTCCGTTTCTAACGCGGCGGCCGCGGCGGAACCCAATCTAAAATCCAGCCTCACCGCTAATCCAGTCCCTGTCAGCGGGGGGCCTGAATTATTAACGGAAAACGCCGGTCAAAATATTTCCGGAAAAACAGCCCGCGGCCCTGCCCCTATAATCCCGGAAGGGGAGAAAACCGCCGCGCCCCCGGCGAACACCAGCCCGTCCGTTAATGAAAATACTAAAACCCCGCCCGGTTTTAATAACAGCGTGACCGAGGCCGGCGGCAATAAAACAGCCGCGGCCAAACCAGACCCGCCGCTGAATTTCCAAAATACCGCCCCCGCCGCCGCTGCCGCGCCTGAGCTCAAAGCCTCTAACGCGCCCGCGCCGGAAGCGAAAATATTGACATTACTTACCTCACTGCTGGAAGAATTGATTATAAAACCGGACGCTGGCCGTGAGGAAATAAATTCGCGGCTGAAAAACGCCCTTCAGCAGCGCGGCGTCCACATTCAGAATTTAAACGCCGTACAGCAAATTTTAACCGACGCCGCCGATAAGTTTAATTTGCCTTTGTTAAAGGAACTGGGATTGCTGGTCAGCGACGCCGCCAGAGAATTATCCGCCCAGCAATATATAAATGTGTCAAACCGGGCTAACTCCACGGAGCAGAACAGCTTTTTATATTTTTCCCTGCCCGTGCAATGGGGGCAGGAACAAAAGCAGCTGCAAGTGCGCGTCAATAAAAACCGCAAAGGGCTGAATCCGTCGGAAAACCAACCGTTAAGTCTGGCCGTGTCATTGGACACTGATAAGCTGGGCTTGGTTGTTTTTCATGTCAACTGGCAGCGGCAGAACCGCTTATTAGTGCGGGGGGTAGTCCAGTCCGGCACAGTAAAAGAACATATTGCCTCGCGTTTGCCTTCTTTAACAGCCGCTCTGCAAGCGTTAGGCTTTGACGTAACCGATATGGGGCTGAAAGTTATGCCCGTTCCCGGCGCGGAAGCTCATCTGCGTTCAGAGCCGGAAAAAGATAAACTTACCGTCAATCCCTGGGTAATAGATATAAAAATATAGGAGAAAGCTTAATGGAAACCGCAAAACCACCTATAAAAAAAGCTGTCGCTCTGAGCTACGATGCCGGACAAGACGCGGCTCCCAAAATTGTAGCCAAAGGGAAAGGCGTTCTGGCGGAAAGAATCGAAGCTATAGCTAAAGAAAACCATATCCTTATTCATCAGGACAAATCACTGGCGGACTATCTTTCCGCCCTGGACCTTAATCAGGAAATCCCGCCGGAATTGTACAGCGTCGTCGCTGAAATACTGGCTTTTATTTACCGCGCCGACAACGATTATAAAGGTTAGGGAAAGATGAAAAAAATAACCGGACGGAACGGTGAAAATTCCGCCGTCCAATATTTAAAACAAAAAGGGTATCAAATCATAGCCCGGAACTACCGCACCAGATTAGGGGAAATCGATATTATTTGCGATATGGGGCCGGTGTTGGTTTTTGTAGAAGTCAAAACCCGGACCAATTTACATTTCGGTTATCCTGAAGAAGCGATTAACCAAAAGAAAAAGGAAACCATAAAAAATGTCGCCAGCCTTTATTTACAGGAAGCAAAAACCCATTATGAAGAAATACGCTTTGACGTCATAGGAATATTTATTGAAAACGGCGCTGAAACTATAACTCATACCGCCGCGGCTTTTTAACCGCTTTAAATATCGGCTGCCGGATTTTTTCACTTCCTCGGAAAAATTAAAGCTCCGCCTATTCCCCTGTTCTGGCCCCGCCCGCTGCCAAACAGAACAGACATGTCTCATAAGTAAAAGCCCTGAAAACGTTCGCTTTGAACATTTTCAGGGCTTGGGTACGTCTTACGCTATTTCCTTGTCCTTTATCCGCCGGAGGCCAGTATAAACCGGTGCAGCATGGCCGCGACTTCCGCTCTGGTCGCGTTGCCCTGTGGATCAAAGACATTGTCCGGTTTGCCGCTTATTATGCCGCCGTTGTAAAGGGCCTGCACGGCGTTTTTCGCGTAGTCCGCTATTTGCGCGTCGTCCGCGAAGGTAACGAACTGTCTGGTTACGGGGAACTGTTTATTGGCGTATCCGGCGTAGCGCATTATTATGGCCGCCAGCTGTTCCCGGGTGATGTTGTCGTCCGGGCCG
>JAISWS010000110.1 GCA_031270725.1 Syntrophomonadaceae bacterium
AAAAACACCTCAAAAGCGTCCATTTTTTCCCCGACCCCGACATATTTTATCGGACAATTGGTTACCGCCTTAACCGAAAGAGCGGCGCCGCCCCTGGTATCTCCGTCTAATTTAGTTAAAATTACTCCGGTAAGTTCCAGTTCGTTATTAAAATTTTCCGCCACGTTTACGGCATCCTGACCGGTCATGGCATCCACAACCAGCAGGACTTCATCAGGAGAAAGAGCTTTTTTTATGTCTTTCAGCTCCTGCATAAGTTCTTCATTGATGTGCAACCGCCCCGCCGTATCTAAAATTACTACGTCATGGTTGTTATTACGGGCGTATTCTATAGATTTTCGGGCAATATTAAGCGGTTTTTCCCGGTCAAGGGAAAAAACCGCCGCTCCTGTTTGTTCACCTAATACCTGCAGCTGCTTGACGGCGGCCGGACGGTAAATATCACACGCCACCAGCAAAGGACGCCGTCCCTGCTTTATTAAATACCTGGCCAGCTTGGCTGCGGTTGTGGTTTTACCGGCCCCCTGCAATCCTACTACCGCGAAAACGCTGGGAGGATTTGAGGATATGACCAGCTTGGCTTCATTTCCGCCCATTAAAGCGGCCATTTCGTCATACACCAATTTGACGATTTGCTGTCCCGGCGTGAGGCTTTGCAGAACATCCTGACCGACAGCTCTTTCACTGACTTTGGATACAAAGCTTTTCACTACTTTAAAGTTTACGTCGGCTTCCAGTAACGCCAAACGAATTTCACGCATGGCGAGCTTTACGTCTTCTTCGGAAATCCTGCCTTTTCCGCGCAGTTTTTTGAATATATCCTGTAATCTTGATGATAATCCTTCAAACGCCATAAACAATCTCCTCTAGTCAATCCATATGCCTTTAAACGCGACAGAGCGGAAATTTTTCGCCGGGTATGTCAGGCCGGCATACCAGTCAAATGGAAGTTTTTAATTCCCGCACCAGTTTTCGGGCCGCCGCTAAAGCTGTTTTATCGAAATCATTCTGATTCAATAAACTTTCTATATTTTCCAGCAATTGGCGGTTGTTAGCGTATTTATCCATAAACCCCAATTGTTGTTCATAATTTTCCAAAGTCTCTTCCGCCCGTTTTAAAATATCAAAAACCGCTTGCCGGCTGCGCCCGGTATTTTCAGCTATTTCCGCCAAAGACCAGTCGTCTTCATAGTACAAGCTCAGCGTTTCCGCCTGCTTGGGAGTAAGAAGAGCCCCGTAAAAATCTTTCAGTAAACTTATGTGTTCTATCTTTATAGTCATAATATAGCCGCGTCTTTCCAATATGTCAAGTATTATTACTTTACACGAAATAATTTTAGCGCGCTTAAAGCATAATGTCAAGCGGCGGGAGGAAGAGGGGATGAATACACCGAAAAACCGCCATACGCCATAGATAGTTAATTTACCGTAACCTCCGGATGAATCCATTAATAATCACTTTGTTATGATTATATTATAATGGCATTAATCGGTAACATATTCATATTTCTTCAATAGTAGCCAAATAACGATTTTTGTGATAATATTACAATCAATATAGTATTTTTTGATTATTAGTAGGGGGAATTTTTTTGGAGTATTTTGGTTTTGAAGATATGGATTTGCAGCAAGGCCTTTTAAGAGCTATCAGTGAAAAAGGCTATGCGGAGCCTACTCCGATCCAAGAATTGGCCATACCGGCAGCTTTGGCCGGACATGATGTTATGGGACAGGCGCAGACAGGAACAGGAAAAACCGCGTCTTTTGGCATTCCGATTTTAAATAGGATTGTGCCGGGAAAAGGATTGCAGGGGTTGATATTATGCCCGACAAGGGAATTAGCTGTTCAGGTCAGCGAAGAAATAAATTCACTGGGAATTTACCTTTCCATTTATACTTTGGCCGTCTATGGAGGACAAGCTATAACGATACAATTTAAAGGACTGGAAAAAAATCCTGAGATAATTGTAGCTACTCCCGGACGTATTATGGATCACATGAACCGTCGCAGCATAGATCTGCAAACGCTGGAATTTATTGTTTTGGATGAAGCTGATGAAATGCTGGATATGGGATTTTTGCCGGATATAGAAAAAATTTTAAGAAACTGTCCTAAAAAAAGGCAAACTTCTTTATTCTCAGCTACCCTGAGCGAAAGGATTAGGAATTTAGGAAAGAAATTCATGAACAACCCGCAGGTGTTTTCGGTGTCTTCCGGAGAGTGTACCATAGCGGAAATACAATATTGTTTTTATGAAGTGAACTCTCAGCGTAAACTGGAGACTTTATGCAAAATAATTGATGTTAAAGCTCCGGCCAGCTGCTTAATTTTCTGCCGGACAAAAAGGAGCGTCGGAAAGTTAGCCGGTATGCTCAAACGTTACGGTTACAGCGCCGGAGCTTTGCACGGCGATATGTCTCAAAGTGAACGTGACCATGTTATGAGAAAATTCCGGAGCAATAAATTAAGTATTTTAGTAGCTACCGATTTGGCCGCCCGCGGGCTGGATATAGACGTGGTCAGCCATGTAATTAATTTTGACCTTCCGGAAGCTCCGGATATATTCATACACCGGACCGGACGGACCGGACGCGCCGGACGCAGCGGCGAGGCTATCACTTTAGTGGACGAAT
>JAISWS010000152.1 GCA_031270725.1 Syntrophomonadaceae bacterium
TCGTTTTATCCAAACCGCTGATCAGAGGAAAAGAATTGGCGCTGGTCAATGAAATTGACAGTTCGATAGCTATAGTCGACGCTGATGAAAACAGGGTTCAGCAAATATTGTATAACTTAATCGGAAACGCTATTAAGTTTACCGAAGAAGGTAAAGTGAGTGTATCGGCGGGAATCGCAAACGGAATGGTCGCGGTTGCGGTAGAGGATACGGGCATCGGCATTGCGGAGGACAAATTCGGCCGTATATTCGAATCTTTTGAACAAGCTGACGGTTCAACGGCAAGAGAATACGGCGGAACGGGGTTGGGTTTATCGATAACCAAAAAAATTGTGGAATTGCATGGCGGAACGATAAGCGTTGAATCAAAATTGGGCGAAGGGTCTAAATTTACCTTTACTCTGCCGGTGTCAGATGTAAAGGCTGAAGATATAGCTTTACAGGAAAGCCTTAAATCGCTGATTGATATAGATGATTTTACCGTAAGCAAAGAGGCGGCGGAGCATGGATTGAGTGAGGCGGCGGACGGAGGAGCGTATAGAATACTGGTAGTTGACGACGAACCTGTCAATATTCAGGTTTTGACCAATCTGCTGTCAATGCGCAATTATTATATAGTCAAGGCGTATAATGGGTTGGAGGCGCTTGGCCTTATTGACAGCGGGGAAAGTTTTGATCTGATTCTTCTGGATGTCATGATGCCTAAAATGTCCGGGTATGAGGTTTGCCAGCGTTTAAGGGAAAAATATTCGCTGTTTGATTTGCCCGTTGTGATGCTCACAGCAAAGAATAGGGTTCAGGATGTCGTTTTAGGGTTCCAGTCCGGCGCTAACGATTATATTCAGAAGCCATTTGATAAAGAAGAATTACTGGCTCGCGTAAGAACTCTGCTGGAATTGAAAAGTGCGATGGCGGCGGCAATGGCGGCTAACAAGGCCAAAAACTTGTTCTTGTCCAACATGAGCCATGAGATACGCACGCCTTTAAGCGCGGTTATTGGGCTGACCGATTTATTGCTCAAAACCCCTATGGGTGAACAGCAGCGGGACTATACGGAAAAAATGCGCCGCGCTTCTTCCGCTTTGCTGGCCATTATAAACGCTATTCTTGATTTTTCACAAGCTGACGCCGGCAACTTAAAAATAGAACGCCTTTCTTTTAGCATCCGGCAGCTTTTTGACGACCTCGCGATATTTTTCCATGAGCAAAATACCGGTTCCGGCACAGAACTGAAATTTGAGCTGGATCCGTCGCTTCCGGATACTTTACTAGGGGATTCCCTGCGATTGCAGCAGATATTTATCAATCTGATTGAGAACGCTTTGAAATTTACTGAAAAAGGTTCTGTTATTGTCCGCGCTGTTGTGTCCCAGCGCGGTTCTCACGACGTTACTCTGGATTTTGCCGTGGAGGATACTGGTATTGGTATGAGCCGGGAGCAGATGGAAGAAATATTTTTTGCATTTAATCAGGCTGACAACTCCGCTACCCGTAAATATGGCGGCGCCGGTATCGGATTGACTATTACCAAGCGCATAGTAGAGATGATGGGCGGAAAAATCAATGTTTCCAGTGAAGAGGGCCAAGGAACGGTATTTACTTTTTCCTGTCTTTTCCCGCTCGCAGAGAAAAATAGTTCCGCACCGGAGATGGAACCGGAAGACACGGAAGCTAATGGTGAAGACAAAAACCTTATACTGCGCGGCCTGCGCGTTTTGCTGGTGGAAGATAATGAGATCAATACTTTGATTGCCGTGGAGTTGATGGAATCCGTAGGCGTTGAAGTTACCACAGCGTTAAACGGCAGCGAAGCTTTGAAACAGTTGGATAAGGCGGCTAAAAAGTATGGCAGCCCGCCCTTTGACATGGTGCTGATGGATTTGCAGATGCCGGTCATGGACGGTTACGAAGCGACTAAAACCATCAAGGGAATACCGGAATACCAAAATATGCCAATATACGCGCTGACGGCTCATGCCCTTCCTGAAGAAAGAGAGCGCTGTCTGGCGTTAGGGATGGAGGAACATTTGACCAAACCTATTAATGTGAAATTGTTCTACGAAGCTTTGCGCAGGGTCGCGGCAACAAAGAATACGCGGGACTACAATTCTGAATAAAGCGGCGCGGTAATATCTTGCGAAAGCAAAAATTGTTTCTTGATATGCTCAATAACAGCGTTCAAATCCGTAAATTACTCAAAACGCGGAAAACCGTGAGCATTTGTTTTGGAATAGGTCAAGTGAACAATGAAATACCCGCCATCTTCGCTCGAAAACAAGACATCATCATTTGCGGAACACTTAGCGACGGCGCGGCAAATTTCGCGGCTGTACAGAAGGTGAGTTTCGCCCAACCGTCTGCATGTGAGCAGTGACAGGCCAAAAGAACAACACAGAGCGCGAACCAAAAGCCGCATAAGCCTTGCGGCAGCGCCCACAGGCTGCTTTGGCGCGTATCGGAAAGCGTCAGGAGTGGGGCGTCTGCTTTTTCAAAGTGTGCGACCGAATGTTTTCAGCTTGCGCAAACAACAAATCTCTTTGCAAAGCGAGTGTTACTCTTTTCTATATGGGCGGTTCATGGGAATATTCAGAAGTTGCTCCGTAATTTCTAAATATTCATCTGCCGTTATATCAAATGGCTCCCATTCAGCCAGCCTTCCAACTGTTCCACTAAGTAATTACCCGTTCAAAATCAGGAATAACTTTATCATAAACGCCTTCCCATAAAATTGAACTGTCGTGTATCATATCCGCAACAGAGCCTTTTTTTATTTTATAATGCGCTTCTTTCCTATCATATTCACCAAGATAGCCTGATTCTGGCATTAAGTAATATTCTATAATTCTCATTTTCTCTCTGGAATGTCAGTTCAATTTGCTGTTCGGACAGGCATACATAAATAATCCGCCCTAACTATTACGGTTATTGTATATTTATCTTACCGCTAAAGAGCGACTAAAACAACGAGAATTGCGGATATGCAGCCACTCTCCGGGCGTGCTAACTTCAAGCCAAGCTGACATTGCGCCGCGAAAAATTTTCTGATAGTTTGCCAAAGCCGAATTTTTCAACGTGATAGTAATAGAGGGGCAAAACTGAATATCCGGCAGGATAAAGGCTCCGAAGCGGCAACCGCCGCGACGGGGATTTTATATATGATGGCAAAAAACCATTCCAAAATAGAAAGGAGAGCCGCCATGCAAAACAAGCCCATGTTTATCTTTTCCCCGGAGGACGATGAAGCCGCTAACGCTGAAAAAAATCGTACTCATTTCGGTATACACCGCAGGCAACACTGAAATCATTTTCAATTTTTCTTATGCCGAAGTTTTTTATTATTCGTAACGTTCTTGTGAATAATCTATATCCCTATACTCATAACCCTCGCAATGCTCAATAAGCAAAATAGCGGAATTACGGTAAATTTCACCAGCTATTTGATTTAGACCACTCCGTGTTCCATTTCCCCAACTATTTCTGTCCGGGGAATCTGGAGGCTTATCGTAAACATTCAGCCATTCACTTAACATGACAGCCCTTGCGGAGGTAATCAATTCTTCCACGCCAACAGTATATTGCGCCAGCTTATCAATATCTGCTTGATATTGGCATTTTGAGGTCAGCCATACAATCACATTTTTATATTCGGATTTCCATACACTTCGATAAGTGTCCTGTAAATCCCGGCGTTCAGCTTCAGCAGGTGAAGATTCTATGCGGGGAATAAAAAAAGCGTCAATGGGATTGTTATATGTATTATCAGTTGATTGGTCATTCTGATTTGCTTCTTTTTGCGAACAACCTGCTAATAGAAACACGATAATGATAATCACAACTGCTATTGGCTTTATTCTATTGCTCATAATTATAAGCACCCCCCAAAAATATTTCGCTTGTCTATTTTCAAAGCGTGCGGCACGACAAAACGGTCAAGGAAGTAATTACGCTTCAAAGGTTTTTTAAATATGTAGAATTTAAATATATAGAAAAAGAAAATGCACGGGATAACATCACGAAACAGCGCCGCAACCACCGCGGCACTGTTTCACACGAATCGCCGGAAATAAATAAATTTGAAAAATCACGGTTCTTTCCCGCATCAGTTGAAAACTGCCGCGATTGCGTTCATTGCGGGAAGCGTAAGCGGCGAAGCAACCGCGTGCCCCGCTAGGGGTATCTATGGTTGTAAACTGCCTTTTCTGGATTGCTTCGCTTCGCTCGCAATGACAGGTTCGACTATTTTGGTAAAGAACCAAAATAACCTTGATAAAAAGGGTTTTTTGTAGGTATTAAAATTAAATCGCCTTACATTTTTAGGTATTTTTACTGTTCATTAAAGTATACTTACTTTATCATAGGACCCGGCAGCGGCAAAATGGTTCTGCCAAAAGCTGCGTTCAGCTGAATAGCCGCAGCTATATATATGCCTATAATGCCCGTAATGAGTAACGAATATGCCGCATAAACTCCGCCTGACATTATTTTCAGGTCGGAAAAAGCCACAAAAAATACTCCCAAGTCTAAGAAAATTACCAAGAGCCCCATTATAGCTGAAGCGGTTTTAAGATATGCCGGCGTCCAAAGCAACAGTATTATTAAGAGAACCAGCCAGCAATAGCCGTCTAGCTGTGTGTCAATAGGAGTTCCTCCAACTGTGTTAAAGTATGCTTTAACAAAAAATTCGATGCTGCCAGTGAACATGAAAAAAGCCGCGAATACCAGAAACACATTACCACCTAATAATTGGCCTTCTTTTAATTCGATATAAGCTACTACGATTTGAACTATAAAACCTCCCAATAACCAACATCCAAGTAAGGGGATAGCGGAATGACCTACACTTCCGCTCAGAACCGCAAAAAAAGCAAAACATGCGATAGCGAGCGCGACCAAGCCAGCTGGAGCAGGATTAGCAAAACCTTCTTGTTGATTTGAAGACATAATGAAAATTTCCTCCCATAATTTATTTTTTCAGCCGGATCGTAAATAAATCACCTCCTGTAAACTAAAATATTAAATAAAAAAAGCTGAAACCTTATTCTATTATAACCTTAAATTCATGTTTGGAGAAGAGGCAGTTATGCAAAAGGGTTAAAAGGGGCTTTTTCCGGCGTGCGAATTATGAGAGCATTTTTGGCAGGAAAGGATTAAAGAAACGTAATTAGCGGAACGGTTAATGAAAATAAAAATTACTTTTCAATACACGGCAAAGTTTTTCTGATTTTTCGGTTAGATAAAAACCAAACTTCTATCCGGCGACGGATAAAATATAAGGCCGGACATTTTAAAAGCCTTTGCGAATGTGTCAAATGCTCTTTTCACACATGGAAGTTATTTGTATCTCGGTTTATTGATTTCTTTAACAAAGCTTAAAAAATATTCCTGCGACTTATAATCAAGTTTTTTTATTTCATTGATTAATTCGTGATCAAGATTAGGATTGGCGTTTCCATAATCAAAAAATTCTTGAGGAGTCACTCCCAGATGCTCACAAATATAAAAAAACATTTGCATTGACGGATAGTTTCGCTTTGATTCAATCCCGTTCATATAATTATGTGATTGACCGAGAAAAAGGCTCATGTTTCGGGCTGATTGTCCTTTTAACTGGCGAAGGTCATACAGCCGCCGCGCGAATTCATTCATATAAGGGTCTTCTGTCACGGATAACTCACTTCCTTTGTATATGTTATATACTACTAGACATAAGCGACAGTTTATCTGTTTTAAAAAGTCATATTTATTGACTTAGCTAGTACTGCATTATAAAATTAGAAATATATAATGTTGGTTATAACAATTAGGAGGAAAAGCGATGGATTATTCCGAAATGTACAGAATCCTTTTTCAAGCCCAGACAAACGCTATCAAAATTCTGCAAGGCGCTCAGCGAAAAACCGAAGAAATATTTATAAACGAACAGGAAAAATATATATCAATAGTGGAAAACGATGACAGCGGAGATGTAAGCAAGCCTAAAAAAAATCATAAAGACTGAGTTTCGCAAGAAAGTAAAGAAAATTACTTTATAATTCAGTGTACTTAACGTAAATCCTAAGGACGTTTCGGGGATTCACGCATATGCTTGGACGGTTTTGGCAGCGCACAATGGTTTTGCATAAAAATAACGCTGATTTTGCGTCTCTTTTTAGCATACTAAAAATCCTCGCTTTAGGTATGACGTTTTTTAAATCTGCCCGGCAGCACTTTTCCCCGGTATATTGGCAAAAGAATAGCGGGGGCTTTTTTAGCCATTCTCTCATCCCGTTTTTGGCAATCAAACGGCTTGAAGCAGATTCATAAATCGAAACACGCCGCGTAAATGGCAGGCTTGCTTTTATGATAAAGCAAGGTGTACAAACGGTTTCCGTCAATGTACATCGGACTGTAATCACTCAAGCTGTGTTTTTAGCTTCAAGTAGCTGGTACTGCCGGAGAGCTAGGCAGCCAGGAGCAAATCTCCCAGCCTGTTTTTCAGGCAGACTTGATTTCCATACCAGGCGTAAACGGAACTGCCGCCCGTGTTATACCACGCAGAACCATGCCGTCTTCCGCCTCGTTATCGCCTATTAAATGTTCCCATAAAAGCTTCAACCGGAATAACCTTCTTTTAATTGCCTGAACGCTCTAAATTATAGAGCAAAAAGCCCTCCTAAACAAAGGGAAAGAATCGTTTAGCGGCGCAATTTTGGCGTAATTTTAAGAAACCTGAAATCTGTTCCTGACAAAACGCTCCGAAAAAAAGTTCCCAATATGTTGCGAAAATTGTTTAGAAAAAAATATTGCGTGTTAGGATTAGTAACTGTTAGAATATTGCTACAAGAAAACGGAATATTATCCGGAGTTTTGGCTCCGCGTAAGGAAAAACCGCTGTTGGCGATACCGGAGCGGCAGCCTGATAATAGTGTCAGTGGGAGGATGAGCGGGCGGCTTGGATTTTAAGCTGGTGTGCGTGTGGCGTGTTTTGAAACGGCGCGGATAGAGGCGCCGGATGGCTGCGTAATTAAGAACGGCAATTATGAAAGGGGTTGGCACGGCAGTGACTAAGAATAATGATGTGGATATTCGCCAGCTGGTAAACGCCTTGATAGATAGCTATCGCGAAGAGGAAGAAATAATAAAATTAAAAGCTGAGAATAAAATTAATGCTAAAGTTATAGTGGATATTATTGAAAACCTTCGCTGTTTGATTTTTGCGGGATATTTCGGCAGTAAAAGACTGAAAAGCGATTCTATGGAATATTATGCGGGGGAATTGCTGGAGTATTTGAGTTATAATTTGCAGAAACAAATAGCCAAGGCTCTGCGTAATCAAAAAGACGCGGTTGAAGATGAAGATGAGACGGAAGTTAAAAACAGGGCGCAAGGCATTACCTACGCGTTTCTGGAACGCCTTCCGGAGGTTCGCAGGTTGCTGGCGGCTGATGTGGTGGCGGCTTTTGACGGAGATCCGGCCGCTTACAGTAAAGATGAAATCATTTTATGCTATCCCAGCATTTTTGCTATAATGGTCAGCCGGCTGGCGCATGAGCTGTATTTGCTGAAAGTACCGCTTATCCCCAGAATGATGACCGAACACGCCCATAGCGTCACTGGTATTGATATTCATCCGGGCGCGACTATCGGGCATCATTTTTTCATAGACCACGGCACCGGCATTGTCGTAGGCGAAACTACAATCATCGGCAATCATGTCAAGGTATATCAGGGAGTGACGTTAGGCGCGCTGTCTACCAGAGGCGGGCAGGTGCTTAAAGGGGTCAAACGCCATCCCACTATTGAGGATCACGTTACTATTTATTCGGGGGCTTCTATATTCGGGGGCGGAACAGTTATAGGCGAGGGAGTGGTTATTGGCTCCAACGCGTTCATAACTAAAAGCGTGCCGGGACAGACCCGCGTCAGTATTAAAAATCCTGAACTTCAATATTTGAATGATCAGGAGGCAAACAGGGAAGAGTTTTGGGATTTTATGATTTAGATGACTTTTTCCGGACGGAAGTGTTACGCTGGATAGGGTAAAAATTTGGGTGATGCCCGGCAACATAATGAAGGCTTGCGGAGAAAGCTGTACATATCCGGACTTTCAGGCATATGGTAGTGTATAGCTGCGTAAATCCGTATTATCATTTTATGGCGCGAACCAATTAAAATAGCGCGTTTATAAATTGCCGGGTTTATGCGTTTAAACAGTAGTTTAATATAACGCTTAAAGGTAAATGGATTAGAGGTTCTCATAAAATAAATTTTATGCAGTAAAGGGCATAAGATTCCTGTTTGGGCGGTTGTTTTGATAATTAAGGTTTCAGTAGCTTGTTTTCAGATTTGGTTATTTATCCGCCTATGTTAACGCAAAATGGACTATGCTATAATTCATTTTGTAGGGGGAGTGACAAGTGGATTTAGTACAGATAGACGTGTTATATAACCGTGACGATATTAAAAATAAGGTGCAGATGTTGGGGAAAAAGATTTCCGAAGATTATGCGGGCTGTGAATTGCTGGTGGTGGGAATACTGAAAGGCGCGTTTATTTTTATGGCGGATTTGGTGCGTGAAATAACGGTTCCTTTGGAAATTGATTTCATGGATGTGACAAGTTACGGACTTTCAACTTCTTCATCGGGAGAAGTGCGCATAATAAAGGATTTGGAATATTCGGTACAGGATAAGGATGTTTTGATCATAGAAGATATTGTTGATACCGGGCTTACTTTGAAGCATATTACCGAGATTTTAAAGACCCGCAACCCTAAGAGTATCAAAATATGCTGCCTGCTTGATAAGCCGTCCAGAAGAAAAGCGAATATCACAGCGGATTATGTAGGATATTCTATACCGGATAGGTTTGTGGTCGGGTATGGCCTGGATTATGCCGAGCAATACCGTAATTATCCGGAAGTGTGTATCATTAAGCCGTTTAAAGCTGCTGACCCGCAGTAAGGTTTTTATATATAATGTTACGGTATTAAAAACAAGCCGTAAGTTTAGTTTAAATAAATTTTCCAGAAACGATGAACGTCAGAAACTTTTTGTGTCTCCGTACAGATTCTTAGGACTGTTTTGTCAAGGGTAATTCGGATAGCCATAGAAATATTTTGGGAGATGGAAATCTAATTCCTCGCCTTGCTATTGTCTACTCAACGACTCCTCAATAATAAGTTGTAATTAAAAATCGTGTATTCATTAAAATAATCTTGAGAAATGTGGCAAGTTGTAAAATGAAATGCCCAAGCCCAAAAAAAAGATGACCCCTCCGGGGTCAAAAACCGTTACACTAAAGTTGCAAGACCAAAAGCGACGGAGGTGATGGCGGATGGGTCAAGGCAAGCGCGCATATTCTCAATAGGAATCGCAATCTCACAG
>JAISWS010000213.1 GCA_031270725.1 Syntrophomonadaceae bacterium
GATAGCCCCTTCGGGGACGTGTATATGGACGTCAAACTCCGTAAAAATTTCCGGTTCTATATCCAGCTCTTCAGCTTTAGAATGAACATACGTCAGCGCGGCTTGCGCCGATTCCTTCATAACGTCGCCCAGTTTCCCCGTTAAAGTCAGTCTGCCTTTCCCTTTGGTCAGGGCCACTTCTATAGACAATATATCTCCGCCGGTCTCTGTCCACGCTAGCCCTGTCGCTACGCCAATCTGCTGCTCCTGCTCGGCCATCCCGTGACGGTATTGTTTAACTCCTAAATATTTATCCAGATTATTAGCGGTTATTTTAACGCCGGCCTCTTTATTTTCGACAACTTTCCGGGCTGTTTTCCTGCAAATAGAAGCAATCTGCCTTTCCAGATTCCTGACTCCCGCTTCACGGGTGTAATCCTGTATTATTTTACGGATAACGGCGTCGGAAAAATTAACATGCTTGGACTGAAGCCCATGTTCTTCAATTTGCTTAGGTATTAAATAACCTTTGGCTATCTGGACTTTATCCTCTTCTGTGTATCCCCCTAACTCAATAATCTCCATCCTGTCCAATAAAGGCCGCGGAATATTATATAAGGAGTTAGCGGTAGTGACAAACATCACCTTCGAGAGATCAAAAGCTATTTCCATGTAATGGTCAGTAAAAGTATAATTTTGTTCCGGGTCCAATACCTCTAAAAGCGCTGCGGACGGGTCACCTCTAAAGTCCATTGTCATTTTATCGATTTCATCCAATAAAAACACCGGATTTTTCGATCCCGCTTGTTTTATGCTCTGTAAAATCCGTCCCGGCATTGAACCCACATAAGTACGGCGGTGCCCTCTGATTTCAGCTTCATCTCTCATTCCTCCTAAGGAAATACGGACAAAGTTACGCCCTAAAGCCTTGGCAATCGACTTCCCCAAAGAAGTTTTCCCTACTCCCGGAGGACCGACCAGGCATAAAATAGACCCTTTCATTTTTTTGGCCAGCTTACGTATAGCCAAATATTCTAATATTCTTTCTTTCGCTTTTTCCAAGCCATAATGGTCATTATCCAGTATCTTTTCAGCTTTTTTAAAATCCAGGCGATCCCTGGTCTCTACCGACCAGGGCAGGGATAAAACCCAATCCAGATAATTCCTTACCACCACGGCTTCAGCTACCATGGGCGGCATTTTTTCCAAACGCTCCAATTCTTTAAACGCCTTATTCAAAGCCTCTTCAGGCAATTTGGCTTTGTCTATTCTTGCTTTCAATTCTTCCACTTCGGCTGCCCTGTCGTCTTTTTCCCCTAATTCCTTTTGAATCGCCTTTATCTGTTCGCGCAAATAATATTCTTTTTGCGTTTTCTCCATCTGCTTGCGTACCCGCATGCCAATCTTACGCTCCAACTCCAAAATTTCCATCTCTTTCATCAACAGCTCGCATAAATAACTCAGGCGCTCATTCACATCCACCAGCTCCAGAATCCGTTGTTTTTCATAAAGTTTTAACGGCAAATGCGAAGCGGTAGTGTCAGCCAGCCTGTCAGGTTCTTCGATCCCAATTATCATTCCTACGGTCTCAGGCGGTATTTTTTTACTTATCTTTACATATTGTTCGAACTGGGAGATCAAGGTTCTGATATAAGCTTCCGTTTCAGCGTTTTTAACGGCCGCGCTCTCTGTCAAAGCCCTTACCTGCACCTTGATATACGGCTGATACGTAATAAAAGTATGAACTTCAGCCCGGTACAAACCTTCAACCAAAACCCGCATAGTGCCTCCCGGCATCTTCAGCACCTGTTTGATTTCCGCTATAGTACCCACCGTAAAAATTTCCCCTTCATCCGGCTCATCGGTCTGAGCTTCTTTCTGGGTTGAAAGAAATATTTCCCTGTTCTGAAGCATGGCTTCTTCAATAGCCTGAATTGATTTTTTACGTCCAACGTCTAAATGTATAACCGTATACGGGAAAACTAAAACCCCGCGTAAAGGCAGCATTGGTATTTCTTTTAATTCACTATACATAGCAAACGTCCTCCTAAGTGCATTCATTGTACTATATGACATATATCGGCGCAATAAACTGTTTAGATAAATCAATTATACAACTTGCGCATCCATTATATTATAGGTTTCGAGGTTTAAAATGTTTTTTATTATACCCGCAATTAAACCCCTGCCCGATATCCTGCCCCCGGCAGGGTATCCGGGAATAATATTATTCCCCTTTACGTTCATCTCCATTAAAAAAATCCCACCAAAAAAGGCAGCTGCCCACTGCCTTTTCTTCAGATGCAATTTTCTTTCATAACCTGCAAATTAAAAAAATTAATTTATTTTCCTGCGCGCTTCCATAGTAACAAGCAGCGGTTTCTCTTTTTTCAGGATCACTTCTTTAGTAATCAGCACTTTGGTAACATCAATGCGCGACGGAATATCATACATAACTTCCAGCATAATATCTTCCAATATGGCTCTCAAACCGCGGGCTCCCGTATTTCTTCTCAAAGCCTCCTCAGATACGGCCAATAAAGAATCTTCCGTAAATTCAAGATCCACTCCGTCTAAACTAAACAGCTTTTTGAATTGTTTTACCAAAGCGTTTTTAGGCTCGGTTAAAATTTTAACCAGCGCTTCAACGTTCAGCGTATCCAAAGTCACTACTATCGGCACCCTCCCTACAAATTCAGGGATCAAGCCAAACCTTAGCAGATCCTGCGGCAGTATCATGTTCAGAATCTCGCCGATCTTTTTTTCTTCTTTGCCTTGAATCTCAGCTCCGAAGCCCATTACTTTCTGCTGGATCCTGCTCTGTATTATTTTATCAATACCTTCGAAAGCCCCTCCGCAAATAAAAAGGATATTACTGGTATCAATCTGTATAAATTCCTGATGCGGATGCTTTCGGCCGCCTTGAGGAGGAACGCTGGCTACGGTTCCTTCCAGTATTTTCAGCAGCGCCTGCTGGACTCCCTCACCGGAAACGTCTCTGGTTATGCTTGGATTGTCGGTCTTTCTGGCAATTTTGTCAATCTCATCAATATAAACCATGCCCTTTTCCGCCTTTTCAATATCAAAATCGGCGGCCTGGATAAGTTTCAGGAGGATATTTTCAACATCTTCCCCCACATAACCGGCTTCAGTCAGCGAAGTAGCGTCAGCGATAGCGAACGGCACATTCAATATCCTGGCTAAAGTTTGCGCTAAAAGAGTTTTACCGCTGCCGGTCGGCCCTAACATCATTATATTCGATTTTTGCAGCTCCACGTCATCCGATTTCAGCCCTAAATTAATTCGTTTATAATGATTATAAACGGCTACCGAAAGGGATTGTTTGGCTTTTTCCTGGCCGATTACATAATCGTCCAGTATCTTTTTTATTTCACGCGGCTTCGGTATTTCTCCCAGATCAAACCCAAAATCATCCGCGATCTCTTCTTCTATAATCTCATTGCATAATTCGATACATTCATCGCAAATGTAAACCCCGGGTCCGGCAACTAATTTTTTCACCTGCTCTTGGGTTTTTCCGCAAAAAGAACACTTCAGCTGCCCTTTTTCATCGCCGTATTTGTGCATAATCTCACCTCTTTAGCGTCAAACTATTTCTTTTTGGCCTTGTTAACCTGTTGTCCCATCACTTCATCAATTATGCCGTATTCTTTGGCTTCCTCAGCCGTCATGTAAAAATCCCTCTCCGTATCGGACTGTATTTTCGATAATTTCTGTCCGGTTCTTTCAGCCAGGATTTTATTGATAGATTCTCTGACCCTCAGAATATGCTTAGCGTGTATTTCAATATCCGTCGCCTGCCCCTGCGTGCCTCCGGACGGCTGGTGAATCATAACCTCGGCGTTAGGCAGGGCAAAACGTTTGCCTTTCTGGCCCGCCGCCAGCAGAAAAGACCCCATACTGGCTGCCAAGCCCACGCATATGGTTGATATATCCGACTTTACATGCTGCATAGTGTCGTAGATAGCCATGCCCGCGCTGACCGAACCGCCGGGACTGTTAATATACAGCGAAATATCTTTATCAGGGTCTTCCGCTTCCAAAAACAATAACTGGGCAATAACCAAATTCGCTACCCCGTCGTCAATAGTGCTTCCCAGAAAAACAATACGGTCTTTTAATAAACGGGAATATATATCGTAAGATCTTTCTCCGCGATTCGTTTGCTCAACAACCATTGGAACTAAATATGACATCATAAATTTTTACTCCCTTGTCTTTTTTATTATTGATAATTTTTACCTGATATTCTATATAATATACTATTCAGGGCTTTCTGTTTCCCCTGATTTTTCGCCGATTTGCGCCTCGGCTTCAGGCGCGCCCTCATCTTCGGGCAATTCTTCTTCCGTTACTAACGCGTTGTCCACCAAGTAATCCACCGCTTTATTAATACGGATATTCAGCCGGACGCTGTCCATATTGGGGCCCAGGATTTCTTTGGTTTTATCTACGGAAATACTGACATCTTCCGCGATGTCGTTAATATATTCTTCTAATTCTTCATCATTTGCTTCAAAACCTTTTTCTTCGGCAATTTTTTCCAGCATAAAATCAATGCGTACGTTTAACTCCGCTTCCGGCCAAACATCCTTATAAAACTCTTCTTCCGAGCCATTGCTGAATTTAAAATACTGTTCCAGGGTAATACCTTTCATAGCCATGGATTGCTGCAGCTGCTGCAGCATTTTTTTTGTACGCTCTTCAACCACCGCGTCAGGAACAACTATTTCGCAATCGTCAACCGCTTTCTTCAGGACTTCGCTTTTAATCATTTCCCGTTTTCTATCATTTAAATGTTTTTCCGCTTTTTCACGAACATCGGCTTTCATTTCCTCCAAAGTATCGAATTCGCTTACTTCCTGGGCGAATTCATCATTCAACTCCCTGAGTTGTTTGTGTTCAATTTTATTGAGCGTCACTTTAAAAACAGCTTTTTTATCCGCTAATTCTTGGTTATGGTATTTAGACGGGAAATAAACTTCCAAATCTTTCTTTTCGCCTTTGCGCAGTCCGACCAGCTGATCTTCGAAACCTGGTATAAACGAATTGGAACCCAGCACCAGACTATAGCCCGCGGCTTTTCCGCCCTCAAAAGGCTCATCGTTCACAAACCCCTCAAAATCTATATTCACCTTGTCGTTATATTCCGCCGGCTCATCTTCCGCCCTCTCAACTAAAAGCGCGTAACGGTCCTGCATATCTTTCAGCGCGTTTTCCACATCTCTTTCAAGTAAATCCAGTTTGGGGATAGTAACGTCGATTTCCTCAATTTTTCCCAAAGTAAATTCCGGCTTAACGGGAACTATAACACTGAAGCTAAAAACTTTGTCAATATCATCTTCCGGAAAATCAAATTCAGGCTGAGCGATGGGAGTTATATCCAATCGGGTCAAGGCTTCTTCATACGCGTCAGGTACAATCGCTTCTAAAGCGTCACTGTAAAAAATTTCCTTTCCGTAATGGGCGGCCAATATCGCCCGGGGGGCTTTGCCTTTACGAAACCCGGGTACATTCAGTTTTTTAACGACTTTTTTATAGGCCTGATTCATACCGTGTTCAATAGCCGTTTCATCTACCGTTATCTCTATGTAAGCCTCGCTATTCTCAACCTTCATTAATTTAGCTTCCATGATGATCCTCCTAAAAATTAATATCGCGAATAATTAATTATTATGGCCGCGCACCCCGTAAACTGTAATTTTTTATAGTTAACGCAAATAGTATTTAATACTGCCCTTCGCGGACAAAACTAAATTCAAACCGGCAACGGACCCTTTAAAAGTAAAATAGCATATTTTGCCCCGCTAGTATACCTAAATTAATGAAAAAATGTTCCCCGCCCGCAGTCAATAATCCTGCGGGTTTTTATCCGTACCCCGGGATACTGTAAATTATAAAAAACATAAACCCCGGCAAAGCGGCCGAGGTATAAATTCACTGGAGCGGAAGACGAGATTCGAACTCGCGACCCTCGCCTTGGCAAGGCGATGCTCTACCACTGAGCCACTTCCGCGCGAGATTGTTCTTACTTTATAGAATGATATTAATTATCTCCGTGAAAGTCAAGTGGTAAAGTGAAATTCTGTTAACAAAATCTCAAAAAATTTTTGGCTTTTTAAACATCATCAATAATTTTACCCCCAAATATCAAATGTTATCAGAGGCTCCCTTTGCATATTTACATAATTCTTTACATAATTTAGTATTGCCGTTTTTTTAATATTTATTACCTTTTTTAATGTAAGCCATCAGTACAAACGCTTCCTGGGTTTGGAGATAACCGCTGTCAGGAGCTATCGCGTTCAACTCCGAAAAAGCGTCCGCCGCTTTCTCCATCTTATTATTTTTATAATATACCTTGCCTAAAAAATACAGACTGTCGTCATAATAATTGGTATTCGGAAACTCCCGCAAATACATATCATAATACTTTTCGGCCGCGTCATAATCGGCGCTTAAATAATTAACGCGCGCCAAATAATAAAGGGCTTCCCGGTTTAAATAATCAGCCGATTTTAAAGACACTACCAATTGCAGATTTTCTTTGGCCGCAGCCCATTGCTGACGCCTGTACGCCCGCATACCTTTATAATATAATTTCTCCTCCTCAATAAAAGGAACACTGGCATATCCCGCGTTTTCCGCCACTGAAGCGCCCGGAGAAACTTTATCGTAAACCGTCTCCGCCATCACTGTAACCGCTTTTCCCGTATCCCCGCCCCCACTCAGGTAGCTCCCGCTTCCGGGCTTATCCGCCCCGTTTTCATAATCCGGAGCGGCGTTACCGGCCGCCGGCCGCGCTTCTGCCGGTTTAATATTTTCATTTACGGCGGCGCTTCCGGTACTGAAATCAGTATTAGTTTTTTTTATTGTTGTCGGCGGGGCATTGTGCAGCCTTGAATCAATCACGGAAAACTTTCCCGCGAAAAAATCCTTATATTGGAAAAACAGCATAAAAGTTAATAAGCAGGTTGCTATTACAAGCCCTTTATGATTCCTGCCGTGAGAAGCGTCCTGATTGTTTGAATATTTGTGCTTTCCCGCAAACGCTTCATAACCCGCCTTTTCCGCCGGAACAGGTTTGTGAAAATTGTCCAGATAACTTATCAGCAAAGGGTTGGCCCTATCTATTTCCAGGCCCTTTTCCCAAACCTTGACCGCGTTATTTTTGTCGCCGCGAGCCAGATAACTTATGCCTAATAGCTGATAAACGGCTATAATCCCTTCTTTTTCTTCCAGCAGAGCCTTTAAGGTATCCAGCGCTTTTTCATAGTTTTTATTTTCCATGCATTCCACGGATAATGTGAATCTTTTCAGCCAGGCCTGAAAAGCCGGACTGTAAAATTCCGTCAAACGCATGCGGGCTTTAACGTTATCAGGATCTATGCTTAAAGTTTTCTTCCATAATTCCTCCGCTTTGCGGAAATTGCCCATAATGAACTCGCAATGCGCTTCGTGATTGAAAAACCTGACGTCTTCAAGGCCAATATTATCAGTTAATTTTTCCAAAGCCACGCTAATGTCATGTCTCTTAATTAATTCTTTGATATTGCCGACAATATCCAGGCTGCCTCCCGCAATATTTTCCATATCAAAACATTCCTTCCAATATATGTTATTGCTTATTTCTGCGAAAGTTTATAATATCCTGCTTGTGTTTGGGAATTTTTTCCTCGGATTTTTTTATTGCTTCCGCATATTTTTTAATAATGCTAAAACAGGGGTGGTTTATATGTTTTACGGCAGCAGGTTCTTATATTTGCGTACTCCGCCTTTAAAAGGCCCGGATGTAAAGCTGCTGCAAAAGCGGCTGAAAGAAAAAGGGTTCTATAACAGCGTTACAGACGGAATGTTTGGGGAAAACACCGCCGACGCCCTTAAAGAGTTCCAAAAATCCCGCCTCCTGCGTATTGACGGAGTAAGCGACCCTTTGGTATGGTCCGAACTGGGGTTATTTTCTGACTGCCGGAACGGTCTTTGCCTTGCCGGAGAAGCTCTGCCCCGCATAACGGTTGATATAGATAAAAGAAAACTCTACTATGCGTCAGCCGCCCATCAGAAAACCTATGACGTTGGGGTAGGAAGATCGCGCACGCCCAGCCCTCTCGGCCATTGGACTATTGTAGAAAAAGCCCTGAACCCCGGCGGTCCTTTCGGGGCCCGCTGGATGCGTTTAAGCGTACCCTGGGGAGGATACGGCATTCACGGCACCGACAATCCTCAATCCATTGGCAGAGCTTACAGTCACGGCTGTATCCGCTTGCGAAATTCTGACGCTATTGAACTTTATAATATGGCTCCCATAGGTACTCACGTGACTATCATGGGTAAATCTTACAACGGCAAGGTTTCGCGCAAAGGCGATACCGGCGCCGCCGTCCGGTATATTCAGCGTTCTTTAAAAACTCTCGGTTACTATCAATATCGTATTGACGGTAAATTCGGCGGCCAAACTGAAAAAGCGCTTGTGGATTTTCAAAAAAAATCCGGGCTGAACCCTGACGGGCTGGCAGGGAATCAGACTTACAACGCTTTGCAGAAAGCTCTGGCTATAAAACGCGGAGAAATCAGCCCATGAACAGAAAACAGCGTAAATATTTACTCAGCGGACCAGCACGTCAACAGCTTCATCATCGGCAACATCCTCAATGGAAATTATTACTTTCTGCGGCAAACAAATGATGGGATTATACCTGTGGCTGCTCCATCCCTGATGTACGCACAGTTTATCCGGGCATTGGGCTGACAGCATTCTCACTTTCCCGCCTTCGGTCTCCACCACATATTCGCCGGCCAGCCCCGTAAAATACAGACGCTTCGTTTCCTGCGGCTCTCCTTCGGTCAGCAGCGCTTCATAAATGATTACGTTTTCCTGTTCGATAACAAGTTTTTTAGCGGATGAGGAGCCTACGCCGGATATTGTTCCGACACGGAACCAAACCAGCAGCGAAGCGGCGCTTAAAAGCAAAATCAAAAATACCGCTATCCGTTTCTGTTTCATTTGAATTTCCATGTTTTTTCTTTATATTCACTGACATAACCCAAAAACGACCGTACGCAAAAGCCTATGATCATGCCGGTAACGACGCCGGCCAGCGCCAGTACCGGAGCGTAATAAAAGATTTTCGCGCTCTTAATCACGGCCGCCGCCACCAGTATCTGTCCCAGATTATGCCCTAACGCGCCTGTGACACTGACGGCAATAATGTTGAGCTTAAAGCGGCTGCCGTATAAAAGTATACTCATAAGGCAAAAACTGAGCAATGAACCGCTCACGCTGTATAAAAAAGCGGAAAACGAGCCGAACATCCAGGCTGTCATAAAGCATTTCAAAAGAACTAAAGCCAAAACCTGGCGGAAGGTCAAAAGGTACATTCCGGCTAAAATAACCAAATTAGCTAACCCCAGCTTTATGCCCGGCACGGTAAAGCTGAGCGGCAGCAGCCGTTCCAGATAACTCAGAACCATTGACAGGCCGACCAGCATGGCGATAAAAACCATTTTACGGGTACGCTGATAAGGATCGTCCGTTAAAAATGTGTCCGGTTTACGTACGTTAAACATGATAATATTTCCTTTCCCCCAGGCAGGCGCCACATCCAGCACCACTTACACCCCGTCTTATTTCTTATTTTCCTCCCAGTAACATTTTCCGCCCCGTACTTTCCGGCGTCAGCGTTAATAATAATCAGGCAGCGCTATAATTACGGCCAGTATCACGGACGTCAGAACCAGGCTGGCATAATCGGCGCGTTTCATAGCCATTTTCCGCAAACCGGTCCGTTCCGCCCCAGTTTGATAGCAGCGGCACAGCATAGCGGTACTCAGCGTCTCGGAACGCTGCCAGGCCCGTATGAATAACGGCGCCAGCAAACTTGCCATCGCCTGGGCCCTCTGCGCTATATTGCCGCTGTCGACATAAGCGCCCCGCGCTTTTTGCGCGCTTAATATCCTTTGCGCTTCTTCCGCCATAATCGGGACAAAACGCATGGAAACAGACATAATCAGGGCCACCTCCTGCGGGGAAATTTTAATATAACGGAGCGGGTACAGCAGCTTCCCCATCCCTTCCATCATCTGTAAAGGCGAGGTCGTAAACGTCAGCCAGGAAGTGCCGGCTATGAACAGAATAAAACACACCAGGACCTGCAGCCCCGCGTACACGCCTTCTTTCGATAAGTCCAGCCCTCCCCACTGAACCCACGCCGCTCCGGGCGTTAAAAAAACGCATAAGACGGAGGTAAAGCCGATCATAATGATAAACCCTCTCATTCCGCGCAGCAGCATACCGGGCTTGATTTTAGCCGCTGTTACGGCTCCCGCCAGCATAAGCGCCACCAAACAGTACGACCAGATACCGGAAGCGCTTATTAAAGATATTACATAGCATATCACCAATATTATTTTTGTACGCGGATCAAGCCGGTGCGCGATGGAATTTCCCGGGATATACAGCCCCATGGTAATGTCCTGCAACATATAATTTCTCTCTTTAACCGTTATTTTTTAATTTATTATGGCATCCCGTTTCTTATTATACAAGTCGAGGATATG